>NZ_CP183886.1:3905000-4200000 GCF_048572955.1 Pristimantibacillus sp. PTI5 | reverse complement strand
CGCAGCAAACCATTGCCGAGTTTAAACGTATGCGTATACGTAACCTCGCCGCTAGCCAAATCAACGATGCGCCGAACGCGCAGCTCCTGATTTTCGTCTATGGCTAAATAGGTTTGTTCGATTCGCTGCTCGGAAAGCACCTTCAGCTTCGCTTCTTGAACTAAAGCACTCGGAAATTCCGGCAGCAGAAACTTGCGTTCGATTTCTAATGACATCCTAAACCGCTCCTTTATTGTTCATCTTCCAAGAAAAGCTCATGCAGCATCTTTTCCCGGTTATTAATAAACTGCTTCATCAATATAAAGTGATCGGTTTCCTCTAATGTGGTGCGCTCAATGCCCTCTGAGGTTAAATTATAAATCACCGCGTCGGGATAGGCCATTAGAATAGGCGAGTGTGTCGCAATAATGAACTGTGAGTTCTGCCCGACCAGCTGGTTAATCCGAGAAAGCATCGCCATTTGTCGAAAAGGAGACAATGCCGCCTCCGGCTCATCCATCATATAGAGTCCATTTCCTCTAAAACGATGGAGGAACGCCGCAAAAAAAGACTCGCCATGCGATTGCTGATGGAGCGACTTCCCGCCGTAGGAATCGACTAATCTCGGTCCTCTCGGTGTCTCGCGATCCATTTGATCAATATTTGTCGCCACGTTATAGTAGCTCTCCGCACGAAAGAAAAAGCCGTCTCTCGGTTTATTCACGCTGCGGACAAGCCTCAAATAGCGATGGAGCTCGGAATGCGTCTCTTCGGTAGAAAAATTAAAATTAATCGTCCCGCCTTCCGGATTGAACCCGAGTCCAATCGCGATCGCTTCCATCAGCGTAGATTTTCCCATGCCATTCTCACCGACAATGTAGGTTACCTTGGGATGAAACTCCAGCTCCTCCAAGGTACGTATAGCATTCAGATGAAAAGGGTAAGCATCGAAGGAGGGTACCGTCTCTCTAAGGAGTCTGACGCCTCTTAAATAAAGTCCTTGCTGGCTTTGTCTCACGGCGCATGCCCCCAGCTCGATTAGGTCTTGCTTCGTACGGCCTGCTCTGCTAGCCGCAGCATTTTTTGAACTTTTTACCGCTTTCGCAAGGGCAAGGGTCATTGCGTCCGATTTTTTGCTTGGACTGTAGATCGATAACCTCAGCTTGCCGCGCTTGATTAGGAACATGATTCAGCAGCATGCTGGCGCTTGCTCTCTTCGCAGACAGCTCTTCAGGGGAATACCCTTTGATGGCCCACTGCTTGGTGCTGTTCATTAAAGGAACCAACAAATTCGTTACCGCATTCATCGTTTCCTCGTTCGGGATATCGATGAATTCCCTCGCCAATTCGATTACTTCTGCCAGAGAGCTTCCGTTTTTGGCAGCATCCACAATTTCCTCTGCCATTAAATCCGCTTGTTCCCGGTCTATCTCGTAACGGTGAAGGACAAAGCGTACGAGATTCATATAATGGCTGTTCCGCTCAACATACTCAGGCTCTCCCGCTTTAAGCAGCTGCTGCTTCGTAAACGGACAAAAATCCAGATCATGCCTTAGCGAACGTTCTTTCATAATCGCTTGCGGATCTGCCACCCGAGTGTCGGAGATCGTATCATCTGCATGGATTTCGAATTGGTCATAATAGTGAGAGGCGTCGATTAAGACATCCATAAACTCCTTAGACGCTTCCGCGCCGTCCCCCTCGGAAACAACAAACGATATTAATTGTTCAACGGTTAACGTTCCATAATAGTAAAGCAAACCCTGCGTCATCCGGATCCATTCCATGCTGCGGCTGACGTTCGGCTGATCTTGTACCGCATTGCCCTCTTTCATTGTCTCCAGTAATTCCAAAGGCATGAGGACAACCCGCTTCCCCTCTACCGTTCCCGGAAAAAGAAGCCCGCGCTCGCGGAAATATTCATACTGCTGAAGCTCCAGCAGCGGCTTATCCCAAATGCCGTCGTTTTTCACTATTTTTTGAATGAGCTTAATCCGGTTTTGGTCAAAGCAGCGCACCGCTTCCGAGAGATGCTCAGGAATCTTCACAGCCAGCTTTTCTACCAGGCCCTGTTTATTGAGTGAGCTTAGGTTGCTAATTTGCAAATTCGTACGAATACTAGTCAATTGCTGCTTTGATAATGTGCCCAGCGCATCCGCAAACGATAAGGGATACGTCAGCTGCGGCCAAAATTTATCCATTGCTTTATCCATTGCTTTATCCATTGCTTTATCCAGCTTTGTAGTCATGGTATTCTCCTAAATTGTAGATGTATTTCATGCTCTTCTAGCAAATTAAAGGGTAACCCCAAAAGACATGCAGGTTCAAAGATAACAAAAATCGAAGCTGGAATCAAACAAAATAATTTAATATATCCCCTATAAAATGTAGAATCAACCTATAAATAGAGGCTGTCTCCGCAGGCAATCAAGCCTTTTCGAGACAGCCTCTTCAGCTGGTTTCATCATGGTTTATCCACGCTTTTTAAGCTAAGCAGCGAGTTTAGCTGTTCTAGTAAATTACCGCCGCCCGTGAGTGAAATCGTGCCAATCTTCTCGCAAATTTTCTCCAGAAATTCTAGCTCCTTCAGCCGGAACAGCGTAACGTTCTCATCCATCAGCTTGGCGGTGTTGAGGAGACTTCGGGTAGAGGCTGTTTCCTCTCGGCGCGTAATAAGATTAGCCTGCGCCTTCTTCTCCGCAAGCAGCACCGTATTCAAAATATCCTTGATGTCGCCCGGCAAAATAATGTCCTTGAGGCCCGCGGATATAAACTGCACGCCGTAATGCTCCTTCTGCTCATTCAAACGAGATAGCACAAACGTCGCGATTTCCTGCTTCATTCGCAGCAAATCATCCAGCTTAAGCGTACCGACATACTCCCGCAAAATGAGCTGCAGCATAATATATACCTGTTCCTCGAACGACTTGATCTGGAACGCTTTGAGCGGATTGACAACCTTATATTGGCATACGAAGTTGAGCCGCAGCGTGACCTTGTCCTCCGTCATAATTTCTTGGCCGGTCATGTCCAGCTGAAGCTGGCGCAAATCGACTGTTTTCACCTGCACGCTCGTAGGACCCTTCCAGAAATAATACCGGCCGGGACGAAGCTCCCTCTGCAATACGTTATTGTAGAAAAGAAGGCCGGATTCGTGGCTGGCAACTTCGAACATTTGAATATAGCCCTGCAGCTTCGAGAGCAAAGAACGGTCGATCTCCTCCGATATTTCGGGATTTCTAATGTCAACGCGTATAAACGTGTGCTTCTTGACCGCATTCCAGAAAGCATATAGGCCCGCTGTCAGAAGCGAATTAAACTTTCCGTCCTCAAAATGCAGCGCATACTCGTAATCCTGCACGTCAGCAACCGTTAACTCCTCCAGCAGCTGCTTATCCTGAAGAAACAGACTCAACTCCTTGTTCGGAACGGCGAAGCGCTTCGTTACATTTTGCAAAATAACACTGTCGTCTGCAAAGGAAGCATGCCGGTATACGCCCGGCTGCAAAAGCTTGATATAGCTGCCTTTTTTGAAAAGCAGACCGCGTTCATCGTTTTTGATGATTACTTTTTCGAACATGAATAAACACCTCTTTGCGGTTTTGGTGGCCTTGGTAACAGAAGCTCTCCTGCGGCTGGGCCGGAATCAGGCTTAAGTAAGGAGTGGAGCTGTTTTATCGCTTCGGCATGCCCAGACGCATTCAAATGCATGATCCATTCGTTTGCATTCTATTTCCTGCTTGGCAATAAGAGACAGCCTGCTCCGAACGGTATCCGCCGATTGCATAGGCATTGCTGCAGCGAGGATGCCTAGGCATCCTCCGAGAGCCACTGTTAAAGGCAGAGTCAACAGAAAGTTCTCCTTGGAAGGGAGTTAGGGTGCTCCGAAGAGCATCGTCGCTTTGGAGGCGATTGTCAAAGAGAGGGGGATAAGCCCCACTCTTTCATATGGGGAGATTCCGCCAGGATGGAACATACAGCATACAGGCGCATAGGATGCGCGAGCACTGCGGGATTTTCGAAAATCCCAGCCAAGGTACGCCATTCGGACATGAATCTCATCTATTATTGAAGTGATCTTTAATAGCGAAAGTGATCGCGATAGATTAGATGCCTTTAATGGCTGCCATCGGTTTGCATTTGGCTACCACGGCAGCTAAGGATGCGCCAACGACGCTGTCGATGATTTGATCCACATCCTTGTAGGCTTGCGGGCATTCATCGAGAATCGTCTGCAAGGAAGCGTGGTTCACGAGAATCTCGTCATCGGTGCCAACCTTCAGCGATTGCTCGAACTCATCGACGGTCACCAGCTGCTTCGTTGCTTTACGGGATCTTGCCCGGCCTGCCCCATGGCAGATGGAATAGAAGTTTTTCAACCCTTCATCCTTCCCTACCATAATGTAGGACGACGTTCCCATAGAGCCTGGAATGAGTGCCGGATGCCCCGTTTCCTTATAGACAGGCGTATTCAAAAAATGTCCCGGCGGCAACGCCCGTGTCGCTCCTTTGCGATGAACGAGCATCGGCTGGTTACGGTGAAATTCCTTCAGCGCGTAATTATGCATCAGGTCATAGAGGACGGGCATTTCCATGCCCGCTCCGAATACCTCACGAAAGGCTTCGCGAACGCCGAAGGCAATCATATGCCGATTGCTAACGGCAAAGTTGAGCGCGGAATACATGAGATTCAAATAGGTCTGCCCTTCTTGGCTCGTTATCGGCGCATAAATCAAATTCGGGTCCGGATTGCTTACGCCCCACTGGTTCATGGCTTCCTTGATGGCCTTGTTATGCTCCCGGCCAACCATCCCGCCCCAAGAGCGGGAGCCGGAATGGATCATGACGACAACCTGGCCGTCGAACAGGCCCCATTTTGAAGCTAAGTCCGCATAGGCCTCATTGATCTCCAAGTACTGAATCTCAATAAAATGGTTCCCGCTTCCGAGCGAACCGAGCTGGCCACGCGCATACTTCAAAATTTTCGGAGGAAGCTGCTTCAGATAAGCGGTATCGAATGCAAAATGCGATTGCTCCACATGCGTCAGCCACTGTTGATTCGGAACATACTTTTCAGGCAGCCCCTTCAGACCATGCTCCACTACGCTCAACACATCAATATCGTCGTAGTTCGTATTTTTGCGCTCGTTTGTCGGCACGTATTTCTCGATCGCCGCAATCAACGCTCTGCGAACATCCTTCTCCTTAATATCCCGCTTATGCAGCGGAGTGGTGTGAACACGCATCCCGCAGCCGATATCCGATCCGACGATCGAGGGAGACACGAAACCGTCCTTCATATTCCATACCGCCGTTGTCCCAATGCAGGTTCCGATGCCGACATGCGCGTCTGGGGTGTAGCTCATATATTGATTCCGCGGAATTTGCAGGTTATGGTTTGCCATTTCATATACTTTTTCTCCGAACGTTTGGAATACCTCATTGTTTGCGAAAACATGGAGTCGGCCATGCTCCAGCACCAGCTCATGGTGATTGCCGCCATGCTTCTTATGCTGCATCAGCATTGTAAAACCTCCCTATTTCTTGCTCTCATTCTTCCGGCGTACCGCCTTCTTATGAGCCTTATTTTGCATGTTTATGGAGGGCGTGAACATGGCGAAAGTATGACGACAAAGGAAAATTTTCCTTTTTGTTCAAATCGGCAATCTTCCTGTTAAGATAGATAAAGAATATCGATTTGGACGGAGGAACCCCTGCATGGCGAGAGAAAGCTTTGATAAGGAGATCCAGTTTTTGCGCATGCTTGTCCTTACCAGCGGGGCATATAATCGTCAGCAGTACGCAGACAGACTCGGCATCTCCATTCATACCTTCGATAAAACCATCAAACGTTTGAAAGAAATCGCTAACGCGGTTTACCAGCAGCTTCCCGCGGACAAAGGAAAAGAGTTTGCGGAGACGGTCCGCTACAGCTATCTTGATTCGTCGGATCCCATGCTGCTGTTTTTGTTTCGGGCCAAATCACTTAAGGAATCGGAAAGCCAGCGTCTATCCCTGCTGCTTGCGGCTATGCACGAGAAAGCTTTGACCGCAATGGAGCTGCTTGATCTCTGCTGCGGCAGCATGCCGCCGGAGCTTGCGCTTCCCGACGAGAAGACCATACGGGGCGATCTTAAATATTTGGAGCAGGTCGGGGTCATCCAAAAAGAGCCGGGAACGCGCCCGTTCCGGTACCGGACATATAATGATTTGATCACGGCGCTATCCCCTGAGGAGCTGCAGGATTTATATGATTTTGTAGACATTATGGCCAATACCCAGCTGCCTTCATTGCACGGATATTTGCTTCGTGACGGGTTAAAAAAGCATATGGCCCGCAATCCGGGCGATTACGGCCGCGCCGAGTCCTTCTTATATAAGTACCACTATTATTCCCGTATATTGGATGAGGCCCATCTCTTTACGCTGCTAGACGCGATTCGCAGCCGGCGCTTCGTCAGCTTCCTATATTTTTCGCCAAAAAAAGAAACGAGCTACGCCTCCAAGAACACTAATCCCTTATTTGAGAGGGATACCGAAGGCAGCCAGGAGATGATCCTCCCGCTAAAGGTCGTCTATGACCATCAATACGGCCGTTGGTATTTGCTAGGCCGCCATCCCCGCCATGGCATTAAGAAATACCGTCTGGAAGGTTTGACCCAAATCTCCGAAGGGGATGCGGCTCCCGAAGCGGACTATGAAGCCCATACATCCGAGCTTGAACAGCGGATCCGGCAGAGCTGGCTCATCGATACGGGCAAGCCCGTTACGGTAAAAGCCCGTTTCTTCCATCCTGGACCCGGCATATCGAACTTCGTCAAGGAGCGTGTTCTCCTGCAGGGACAATGGGGGAGCATTACGGAAGAGACCGGGGACTCTTTTATCTACGAGATAGAAGTGAACGGCATCGTTGAGATCAAGCCGTGGATTCGGAGCTTCGGCTCCAGCTGCGAGGTGCTGGCTCCCTTGAAGCTCCGGGAAGAGATGATTGCGGAATGGAAGGAGATTAAAGGCTACTATGAATCCCTTTGAGAAAATATTCAATTACCAAATCCTATCCAAGCTTGAGGATTCGGGAACCTTCATTATAACGGCGCATGAGCGGGGCTGGCTGAAAATGATGCTCGGGCATCCGGCTGCCGCCCATGCTTTTGCGCCGGAAACCTATCGCAAGCTGCAGGATGTATTAGGGCAAGAGCAAGGCTTGGAAACTGGCGGATTGCTTCACAAAGCCGCAAGCAGGGTACGCCATGTCTATCATCCGAAGGTCCGGCAGCTCAGGCAAGCCATCACGAACAAGGCGATCCTTCGATTTAGCTACACCATAAAAAACGGACGAACTTCCGAGCTGCAAGAAGGCTTTCCCTATAAGCTTGAATATTCGATGGTTAAACGGGAATGGTATTTGCTCTGGTATCATATAAATAATCGGATGCTGATGAGTACAAGACTGGAGAAGCTCGCGGAAATAAGCGAGCAAGCATGCCAAGCGGAAGATTACGAGCAGTTAACCGCCATCGTCCATGCTTTAATCTGCAAACGCAGCATGAATGCGGATATACTCGTCGTGCCAGGATACAACGGGGAGCTTTCGCGTATTTTATACGCTTTTTCTTGTTTTGAGAAGGAAGTAAGCTACGCACCGGAAACAAACGAATACACGATTCGTTTATACTTCAACAGCAACGAGAGCGAATTCGTGCTTCAAAAAACCCGCTTCCTCGGAAAACGGGTCCGGATCTTGGAGGGCGGCCAGCTAAGGCGGCGCATGCTGGAATCCGCGACAAAATCGCTTGAACGTTATGCGGAACCGCACAATTAATCACATTTTGGAGAAAAATTTTATTTATAATGATTCCAAAATAATATTGATTTTCCTCTGGAAAGCGGTAACATATTAGTTGAGGTGCAATCATACAAAATCAATGAGGTGAAGCTATTATGAGTACAGAGAAGAACAAGCTTACGACTAGCACTGGCGCTCCAGTTGGAGATAACCAAAACTCGATGACAGCCGGCTCACGCGGTCCCACGTTAATTCAGGATGTTCACCTATTGGAGAAACTTGCGCATTTCAATAGAGAACGTGTTCCAGAACGCGTTGTTCATGCGAAGGGCGCAGGCGCACACGGTTACTTCCAAGTTACGCATGATGTCACCCCTTTTACCAAAGCCAGCTTCTTATCCGAGGTAGGCAAACGCACACCAATGTTCATCCGTTTCTCCACCGTAGCCGGTGAGCTTGGCTCTGCCGACACGGTTCGCGATCCCCGCGGATTCGCCGTGAAGTTCTATACCGAAGAAGGAAATTATGATTTGGTCGGCAATAACACGCCTGTGTTTTTCATTCGTGACGCTATCAAATTCCCTGATTTCATTCATACGCAAAAACGCCATCCGCAAACCCATCTCAAAAATCCGAATGCGGTTTGGGATTTCTGGTCCTTATCCCCTGAATCCTTGCACCAGGTAACGATTCTAATGTCGGATCGCGGTATTCCGGCTACGCTTAGACATATGCACGGCTTCGGCAGCCATACCTTCAAATGGGTAAACCATGAAGGGCAAGCCGTATGGGTTAAATACCACTTCAAAACCGAGCAAGGCGTAAAAAACTTAGCTCCCGAGGTTGCGGCGCAGCTTGCCGGCGATAACCCTGACTACCATACCGAGGATTTATTTAATGCGATTAAAAATGGCGATTTCCCGGCTTGGAAGCTTTATGTACAAATCATGCCGATTGAGGATGCAAATACATATCGTTTCGATCCGTTTGACGTGACGAAGGTATGGTCGCAAAAAGACTACCCGCTGATCGAGGTTGGACGAATGGTGCTCGACCGCAACCCGGAAAATTATTTTGCCGAAGTTGAACAGGCGACGTTCTCCCCAGGTTCGTTTGTGCCGGGCATCGAGGCTTCTCCTGACAAAATGCTGCAAGGCCGTCTCTTTGCCTATTCCGATGCTCATCGCTACCGGGTTGGCGCGAATCACAACCAGCTGCCGATCAATCGTCCACATTCTGAAGTAAACAACCATCAGCGCGATGGGCAAATGCGTGCCGACGGCAATGGCGGTGCTTCTATTTATTACGAGCCGAACAGCTATGGCGGACCGACGGAATCGCCGGAGAACAAGCCTGCCCCGTTCGAGGTTTCCGGCCAGGCAGACAGCGTTTCTTTTGACCATAACGACCATTATACGCAAGCCGGCGACTTATACCGTCTGCTGAGCGAAGAGGAGCGAGCACGACTCGTCGACACGATCGTCGGTGCCATGAAGCCCGTAGAGAAGGATGAAATTAAGCTTCGCCAAATCGGCCACTTCTACAAAGCGGACCCGGAATACGGACAGCGGGTCGCTGAAGGCCTGGGCTTATCCGTGTCGCAGCAATCATAGACTTCTATTATTCGGATCTTTTCTTCAGCCATATATAACGAAACGCAAAGGGGACGGCTGCAATAGCCGTCCCCTTTGCGTTTCTAGCATTAATTAAACGGATAAATCCAGAAGCGCTCCGTTCCGAACCGCTCCTTTATTTCCTCGTCCTCCAGCTTTTTATTGCCGACCAATTCCGCCGCCTGGAACTGGGAACGGTGTGCTTCGATAGAGGCCATCTTTTGCCGCAAGTAATCCTTAACGTCATTTACTAGATGAGGCTTGCCTAATACTTGTTGATGGTTTTTGGAAAAAGCCACGCAGTAAACTGCAGGTCTCTCCTCCGGTGGAAGCTTGCCGATGACGCGAATGACAGCCGCTCCGCATGCATCATGATCCGGGTGAACGCTGAAGCCCGGGTAAAAGGTATAGACATGTGACGGACGAAGCTCTTTAAGGAGCGCGTCAATTTGGCCATCTAATTGTACCTGGTCTTCAAACTCAATCATTTTATCGTGAAAGCCGAGCATTCTAAGGTCCTGTATCCCAATAGCCTCACAAGATCTCTCCAGCTCCAATTTTCGTATATGCGGAAGGGTTACCCGATTAGCAAACGGCGGAATCCCCATATTTCGGCCCATCTCTCCAAGCGTTAAACAGGCATAGGTAACATAGGATCCGCTTTCTATATGCTTAGCCAGCGTACCTGATACCGTGAAGGCCTCATCGTCAGGATGCGGAAATATAACCAAAACATTTTGAGCCATAGCTTCTCCTATCTCCTCTCTCATTAGAAGGGTTCCCTGCTTAATTGCAGCGAAACGATCAGCTTTCCTTGTGCATCATGTCCGGCAAGCAGCAGCCTATCCGTCTCGTTCTCTTCCCAGTGCGTCAAGCCCTCTGTATATATCCAGCCATGCTCCATCTTCAGCCCCACCCTGTAAGGCCCATTTCCTGCAATCGATCCGTGGGAATAACGAATCATCGCATTGGTAATGAAGTTTGCTGCCGGATGTTTCGTGCTGTCGAGATGGGCAGCATAAGCCCCCGTTGTCATTTCAAGATGAACGTAAAGCTCCTGCTCCTTCAAACTATCAATCCTATGCTGCACATTCTCAGCATGAATAAGCTGCATCGGTATCCCTCCTCTATCTCCTTAAGGCACACAATATTTATAAGAATGCAATCATTCTAACACACTTATCCCGAAAGAAATAACGTAGGTTTTTGTGGTATACTGCTACAATATGAATATGTTGGAGGATTAGCCCCATGAAAATTTATGTGATTCAATCGTTTAATGAAGACGGCTTGGAAAATGTGTATGTAGGCTCAGACGAGGAAAAAGCGCTGTCATTAAAATCAGCTGACTTCGACCATTGCGATGCCCTGTTTGTCGAGATCTGGGAGGATGGCGAGAAAACGGATGACTTCCGCCTCGTGGAGTCGCCTGAGGACGCTGAAGAGGAAGAGGAAAGCGTTAAAAGCGAGCAATAAGCTCCTTTTTAAATAATAGGTAGCCTTGCAACCTTTTGTCGGACACTGCCGTCTAGTGTTCGACTTTATTTATAGGGAGAGAAATTAGATGTTACCTGCGAAAAAATCACTATCCAAAATAGCCGTGCTTGCGCTCACCGTATCCATGCTGGCTGCAGGCTGCAATAATACCGGAAACGAACCGGCTAATAACTCATCAGCTGGAAATGCATCGAATGAAGCCGAGGTTACGGAGCAGCCTACCGATAATCCCGCAACGGACGAGCCGGCTGTTACCGAAGAACCTACGGCAGACGCTGCAACGAGTGAACCGGCTGCAACGGAAGAAGCAGTAGTAAAGCCCGCGGCTACGGCTAAGCCTACCGGCAAACCATCCGGCGGAAAGCCTGCCCAAACAACGGCGCCAAAAGAAAAGCCCACGCAGAAGCCGGCTGCAACAGCGAAGCCGACGCAAAAGCCAACCCAAAAACCAACTCAAAAGCCAAACCCAACGCCTAAGCCTACCGTAAAGCCGTCTGAGGATGTGAAAGTATCCGATATTTCCGATAAAATCTTAGCCGAGATGGAGATGCCGCGCATGATCCCTGCAGAAGGAGAGCTCGTTAAGGATGTATACGGGATTGACGCGGGCGCTTTGCTGTCAGAAAGCATCTTCCTGCAAGCGATGATGAATACGAAGGCTACCGAGCTTGTGATCGTAAAGCTGAAATCGGAGAAAAACTACGATGAGGTGGCTGAAGCTTTGGAGGCCCGCGCCGCACAAATCCAGAAAACATTCGAAACGTATTTGCAGGATCAATACGAGGATGCAAAAAATTATAAAATTATCCGTCACGGCAATTACGTCATGCTGTCCATCTCTCATGATCAGGATAAGGTCGTTGAAATTTTTAACGGTTTCTTTAAATAAGCAGCGCGATAAAATCCCGACCTTCGCCGGTCGGGATTTTTTTATTATTGCCGTTGAAACATTTTGACCGCATGGAACGTGTTAGGGATGAAGGAGTCGACGCGAATGCCGAGCAAGACGTTATTTTCGAGAGAGGATTTAGCCGAGCTGGTCCATCGTTACGCGGATATGATGCTGCGTATTGCTTTCACCTATGTTAAAAACCGTGCTGACGCGGAGGATATTTGCCAAGAAGTTTTTATAAAAATCGCTAAGCAGCATAAAACCTTTCAGCATGCCGAGCATGAAAAAGCATGGATCATTCGCATAACGATTAATGCCAGTAAAGATGCGCTGCGAAGCCCGTGGAAAAAACTTTTTAGCCCCATTAACGAAGCGTCGCTTCCGATCGTACAGCAAGAGAACAACGAAGTTGTTGCTTGCGTGCTGGAGCTGCCGAAAAAATACCGCATCGTTATCTATCTCTTCTATTTCGAAGGCTACAGCACCGCGGAAATTGCCGGACTCTTGCGCCGAAACGAGAATACCGTGCGGACGCAGCTCCACCGTGCCCGCGAGCTGCTAAGAAAAAGCATGATCGGAGGATTTGTAAATGAATAAATATAAAAAGGGAATGGAAGAAATTACTGCAAGCGAGGAGTTGAAGCAGCAATTTATAAACCGGGCACAGCAACGGCAGCCGACAAAAAAGAACAGCCTCCGAAGAGCCGCCCTTTTCGCTGCTGCCTGCTCGTTTATTGTAGTAATGGTGTTTGGGGCCTCGTTCTTACAGCCTGATAACAAATCGGCATTAACCGGCTTTGTTATTACCGCTTATGCGGCGGACGGCGCCCCCGTTGTCATGAAACCAAACGTTCTGCTTCCTCTCGGGACATACAGCCCGTTAATGAGCAGCGTACCCGGCTTTCCGATCCGCATCGACGCAGAAGACGCGGATCGGATCGAAGTCATCGTAACAGAAGGAGTCCTGTTGACATGGTCTCCTTCGTCTCCGAAGGTTGTCCACAAGGGGAAAAGCATGCAAACCGCAACCGGTAACACGCTATACTGGTCGCCAATCGATGAGAATAACGAAATCCCATTTGCAAAGAAAAGTCTCGTTTCCGTTATCGCCTACAAAAACAAGCAAGAGCTTAGCCGCCGGGTTATTGAAATACAAAGCACTGATAGCCTCAATTACAGCGGGCTGCTAAAAGAAGAATAATCTTATAACGCAGCGCTTCTCGTTTTCCTGGCGGACAATGTATTGGCGAACATGCGTAAGAATGCCGTAGCCGCGATGCATTCAAGCAAGGTCAGAAGCAGCAGCGTGAGATCCTGTCCTGCGTTCATACGCTCGATGCTCCAACCAAGCAGCCACAAGTTAGCAACCATGAATAAGATGTGCCCGAAAAACGTGACCATGCTGAACAAGCCGATGACTTTGTTATATTTATGGACGGCCTCGCTTCGGATACGAAGAATGCCGTAAAAAATCAAAAGCGTATTCGGAAGCACGCTGAAGGTAAGCTTGTATTCCGTCGTCCATTCGCTAAACAGCAGCAAAAGCAGCGTCTCTCCTAAGGTTAGAATGACCGAAAAGATTAAAATTGGTTTCACCTTGATTTGCATAAGTTTATCCTCGAACTTCGCAAGCAGAACGCCCGCGGTAACAAAGGTGAAGCCGAAACCGATATACCGGGTCGCAAATAAATTCAAATAGTCGAGATACGCGGGATCGATCGGAGGAAAGCTGTGTGCCGTGACACCTAACACATATTTCAAGCTGCCGGATACGAATTGAATGCCCACAAACCCCGTCAACGCCAAAATAACGGCAGGCCGAACGTATTGCTTTTGGAATAGCCAATAGGCAGCGAGCAAACCGAAAACAAGCGGAGGAATGAACCAAAATTGAATAAAGGGACCATTCAGGACAATAGCCATAAACAATATCTTAGCTTGCAAAACGAGATTGCCGGCTGACAGACCCTCGCTGATCAGCTTCGGCACGATGCTTTGCGCAATGAAAATAACGCAAAAAAAACAATAGATGATTGCGATGCGCTTGAAATATTTTTGCATATACAACCGCGGGTCAACCGCATGGCTCCAGCTTTTATAAGCTAGAAAACCCGATACGACGTAAAAGCAAGGCACGACCACTCTGGTCGCCAAGGAAGTAAACTGAATGATCGCTTGCCCCGGCATAAGCGCCATATATTTGATGAGCATGAGGTGGGCAACGAGAACAAGCAAAGAGCCCGCCAGCTTAAACATAGTAATACCCGGATAGTATTTACGCATTTTTCCTCAGCTCTCCCGTCCCATTCAGCACGAGCGACTTGATTTCCGCAATGGATATTTTGCCTGTAGGCGATAGCGGGAACATAGGCAGGAATACGATGTAACGAGGCAGCTTAAAAGCCGACAAATAAGGCGCCAAATCATTTTTCAGCTTCTCCGGAGTTAGGCTTGCCCCTTGCTTGGCGACGATGCAGGCACAAACCTGCTCTCCGTAAAGCTCATCCGGCACGCCAATGACGAGAGCTTCCTCCACATCCTTATGCCGCAGCAGCACATTTTCAATTTCCACAGGAGAAATCTTCTCGCCGCCGCGGCTAATCATTCTGTGCAGCCGACCCGTAATCGTTAAATGGCTTCGGTCGTCCAGAAAGCCCAGGTCACCGGATTTGTACCAGCCGTCAGCCGTGACCGACTTTTTGTCATAGGCGTCATTGGTATAGCGCATTACCCTGTGGCTCCGAATCGCGATCTCGCCATGCTCATGGGGAGGCAGTTCCTCTCCCGTCTCGGGATTCAGTATGCGCACCTCTACAACCTTATCGACCTTTCCCCCAATGCTGTAGGTGCCTTTCTCAAATTCCTTGTAATGAATCAACCCGCTAAAAAGATTCGTATGGCTAAGCATCCTGTACAGCAATAGCAGCGGCAAGCTGTTCTTGCGATTAATAAAACAGGTTCCGTTGGCGACAGAGCCGGCTTCCGAAGAGCCGTAACTTACCATAAAAAAATACAGATTCAAATTTTTCATGATTTTTTGCAAAATCGTATTGTTCACCGCGGCTGAGGTAAATGCGATGCCGAGCAATGATTTTAAATTATATTCGTTTCTTTTTGGGGACAGCATCATTTGCTGAATCATGTAGGGTGTGCCTATAAGCACCCTGCATTTTTCTTTTTCAACGGCTGACAGCGCGTTTAGGGGATTGAAGTGGCCAAGCATGACAATCCGGATATTACAGGCCTTCAAGCCGGTAAAAAGGGTGGCAAATCCGCCAAGATGGTATAAAGGCAGCAAATTCATTACTGAAAAAAACCGCGTGATTTTATCGCTCAGCATCATTAGCAAAGAACTGCTTTTCCCCGGCTTATCAACCAAATTAGACGATAGCAAGAACGAAGCCGTGGAGCGCATAACGCCCTTCGGAAGGCCCAGCGTGCCGGAGGTGTATAGAAGAATGAGCGGGTCTTGGGGGACTAACGCTTCGCAGGCTGCTGAAAAAACCTTTTCCTCCACAGCCGACCCGAGCATAGCCAAATCCGAATAGGATTGAAAAGGCTCAACGCCTTCATTCTTTTCATCCAGCACAAAAATATGCTCCGGCAGCCAATCGCCGTCTGCACCTTCCTTGCTGCAATCCAGAACGATTTCCTGCATGATCGCCGGAAAATGGTTATGCTGCGCCTCGCTCCCCATAATCAGGGCGACCGGCCGGGCGTCCTTCAAATAATGCTGGAGCTCCAGCTTCTTTGAATAGGTATTAATCGGCACGATGACCGCACCGACGCAGGCTGCCGCAAACATCGAAATCACCATTTCCGCTCTGCCCGGCATTAGGATGGCAATCGCATCGCCTTTCTTGACGCCGAGCCGCAGGAGACCTTTGGCCAGCAGCCGCGACTCCTCCCAAACCATACGCCACGTATAGTGCTGATCGAGAGTCGGAAAGCTGTAGGCAACGTCATGCGTGCTTTCGGCTGCTCTTTTTTGAAGCATGTAAGGAATCGTATTCCTATTCCATGTGCCCGTATTCTTATTCTTCATCTACCTTAACCCCCGCATTTGTAAAATAAACGGTACAAGCCTTTAACAACGTTAAGCATCCTTCATAAAGAACGATATGGATTGAAAAATACAATCGCCGCAGCCCCATAGCGTCAATATGTATAATATAACACCTAAATGGTTCTTAATAAAGAACAATTATTCGAAAAAATACGCCGCAGCGTCTTGTGAGAAGCGCTTGCGGCGTATGCCGTATTATTTGCCCGAAACCGTTGCCGTTACGGGTTTGACTCCTGCCTTTTCTTTCTCAGGCTTTGTACTCGGCCGCTCTCCGCGCTTTGTCTTTCCTATGAATAAGCTGAGCGGAAGCGCAGCGACTGCTACCAATGTAGCAACGACGTAGACATCGTTCACGCTCATCGTAAATGACATGATTCCAATATGAAGCTCATTGTTATCTCCGGCTTTCATTAAATCGGTCGCATGCGAAACCGATCTCGATGCGAGCATCGTCGTGAAGATCGCGATGGCAAACGAGCCGAATACATTCCGCGTCCAGTTCGTAATGGCTGAAGCATGCCCCGAGAGCTCGGCAGGAATCTGCTCCATGGCCGCATTGCTTGAAGGCATAACGACAAACGCGATCCCGATATTACGAACGATCATCCACCATATGACATAGGAATGGGAAACATCGACGCTTAACCAGCTTAATGCCAGCGTACCGACCGTGAGCAGGACGATTCCGCCGGACATGAGCCAGCGCGGCCCGATAATACCGTAAAGCTTTCCAACAACGGGCATCAGCAGCGCCATCGCCAATGAAGCCGGCAGCAAAATCATGCCTGTATCCATCGCCGATACATGCTGGATTCTTTGAAGGAATACCGGCGTCAGCAAGGTGCCTGAATATAAGCTGATTGTAATAATATTAGAGATGACCGCATTCAAGGTAAAACGTCTGTCCTTGAACACTCTTAGGTTAAGCAAAGGCGTTTCTGTCGTAAGCTCGCGCCATACGAATAGAAGCAGCGCAATCACGCCGACAGCGAACAAAGAAACGATCTTCCAAGATCCCCAGCCCCAGTTATGGCCTTGGCCAAGCGCAAGAAGCAAGGATGAGCTGCTTATGATTACCGTCAAGAAGCCAAGCCCGTCGAAGCTTTTTGGAATATTCATCCGATAATAAGGAATGTAGGCATACACGAAGCCTATGGCAACCAACCCGATGGGAATGTTCATAAGGAATAGCCACTGCCAATTCATGTTTTCCAGAATCCAGCCGCTGATGGTAGGTCCGAAAGCAGGTGCCAGCATCGCGGACAAGCCCCAGAAGGCAACGGCCATCGCTTGGCGTTCTCTTGGAATGATTTGATATATAATCGACATCGTAGCCGGAATGATTAGCCCGCTGAATGCGCCTTGCAGCACACGAAAAAAAATGAGCGAGCCTTCGCTCCATGCCGTCGCGCACAGTATAGATGCCAGTGTAAAGCCGATTAATGAAAACAGATAAAGGCGTCTGTAACTGAATCTTTCACCTAAGTAACCGGCTATAGGCGCCGTTGTCCCCATCGCCAGCATAAACCCGGTTAAGGTCCACTGCACAGAGCCCAGCGTCGTATTAAAATGATCCGTTAAAATTTCGAGCGCCAGGTTAATCGTAGCTGACGCCAATACGCATAAAAACGATCCGATAAAAATTGCTACCATTATAGGCCAGAAACGCACCTTTTGTGATTCTGCTTGATCCATTTGATTATCCACACCCTTTGAAATTACTTTACAGCTTAACTATTATATTTTAGTTCTAAACTAATTTCAATGGAATGTTAGGTCTTTTTCCTGCTCCTCCAAATGAAAGCGCCGCTACTCTTCTCCGCTGCTCAAGGTTATAATAAAAACGGGAATATGAAAATTAAGGAAGTGAATGATAGTATGGCATTTCATTCTCAAGAAAATACATCTCAAGCAGCAGGCAAGAGCATGCAGAAGCAAAACATGCCTTCTCAAGAGCAGCATACTACTGCTTTAAGAGAGCAATCGGCAGCGGGCGTATCCTCTGCAAACCTCTTACACTTACAAAAAAACATGGGAAACCGCGCCGTTACGCAGCTTATGTCGGCGCAGGGCGTTGTCCAAAGAAAAATTGCGATAGAGGATAATGCAGGCAGCGATGATATTTTGGAATACTGCAAGTCCAAAATGCTTTATTACGTCTCTCCCTCCGAGATCATGGACGAAGTCATGAAGGAGAAGCCGCCGCATATCAAGGAGCAGTTGGAGCAGGAGCTGCTGCTCGGCTTTAGCTTCTCTAAGCTGAACAGCTTCTTGGAGGATTGGCACAAGGACGGCAAATCGTTTACATACAGCAATGACAGCAAGGGCTTCAATAAGCTGGCCAAGGACGCCGTTAAATATCATTTGAACAAACATTACAATTGGCGCAGTATCGGTACGGCCGAGTATATGACAGGCGATGCTACCGGACTCGCGATGGTTCCTTTAGTCGATTCCGGCCTCACGGTCAAGGTGCTGACGGGCGATCAGAGGAAAGCCCCCTCGCACCCGGAAAAAGCCGAGAACTTCCTAAAGGATCCTCCTCCCCAAACGGAGATAAATAAGAGGATTCAAGGCCCCTCTTTTTTGAAAAACCGCGAGCAGCTCCCGGAGTACTTTGATGCAGCGCAAAGAGCAGGGGGCATCGCATTCAGCCAAACCGACGATAACCGCGCTTACCAGGGCACGTCCGACCGGTATTCCACCGTCTACAACGAGCATACGCCCGGCGCCGTAAAACCTTGGAACAAAGAAACCTACGAGGCTACGCGAGTGATTGGCGAAGCCCTGCATGATCCCGAGAAAACAAAAGTGCTGCGGGAGCAAATTCAGCTTGGTAGCTCCGAAGGAGACCAAGCGCTTAAGCTGAAAATCGAGGAGTACAAAAAAGTAATGCTGGACCCCGTACTAAAGGGCAAACAATGCCTCATTCTATGGGGACGCAACAGCGGGCAGAAAGGCGGCGCGCATAAGGAACTCGACTCGCATCAGCTTATGGTTTTTCAGTTAGCCGCTAAGCTGAAGGCTTCTTTTCCGGCCCGCCAGCTCGTCTTTGTCGGTGACGAGGTCGTAACCAAAGAAGAGCTGGGCGCCCGGAACGAAGTCGTGCATCTCGGGGAATTCTGGAAGCCGCAAAACTCCGGCGAGGAATATGCCCCTTCTCTCCGCGACCGCAATGCGCAGCGCTATTTATTTCAGCTGCTGCATCAAGAAAACGACGCGGTATCCATCGGCATGCGGAGCGGAAGCTTGGAAGGGATGGCGCTGCTAGGCCTGAATGTCATTTTTATTGATGACAAAGACAATAATGCCGCGGGACGAATGGAGTTTTGGGCCGGAGACGCCGCAGATGAACGGGCAGCCGCGCTTTCCGGGCACGAGGATGATTTTGAAGAGCAGGCTGCATGGGAGAAGTCGAAGGAAGGCCCTTTGCAGAACTACAAACGCATCTCTACCGTACAAAAGATGGGCGACGAGATCGATAAACGATATGCGGTTTTACAAAGGGGAATAACGTTTTATCGAAAGCTATTATCGGAAAGAGACCATACCGATTCACCGGTTTGCACATCTGGAGGCACTGATTCCGGCATAAAAATGACGGCAGACATTTTGAGCAAGAGAGAGTATGCCGATACGTTTTTCGCGAATAAAATGACGGATAAGCCTGCTGTCATCTCCGCTTTTCTCAAAGAATATGATAGCCTGGTAAATACGATATCCAGCGTTAATTACAAAGGCAAAGCAGCTGTTACGAGAGCCAGCAGCTTTAAATTTAATGAAGCTAACATTCGAAAAATGATGGCAAACATTGCCCAATTGGATGAGAGCCCGGAAAAAACGCATGCTCTAAGCCATTTACACACGATTTTGGAGAAAAAGGATGTTACGCTGGCGAGTTTGGCTGGCGAATGGGGCGACTCTAAGGGTGCGGAAACCCTTCTGAGGAACATTGCGGCGGATGCGCCTTCCTCTAAGCAATTGCAAGCCTTCAACGCCTCGTTCGATAAGGTTAAAAGCGGCTTTGACGGAAAGAGCGAGGCTGCTGCCGCAGGCAAGATTAAATTTAAAATAGCGGATATTAATTCGCTGCACGCTGCTTCAGAACTGCTGGTCAATCACAATGCACTGCAGACGAATGAAAAGGATCAGGTATCATTCCTCGTTAAATACTTAAGTCCAGACAAAAAAGAACCAAGCCTCGCGAAGTGAATTCCGAGGCTTGGTTCTTTGTCCTTATTTCTTCGCAGCGCTTGTTATTTGTTTTCCCCACACCGCGGTTCCTTGTTCGTTCAAACCCGTGAAAACAAGCGTGGCTTTATTAAGCTCCCAATCCCATGCAGGCAGCAGGAGTGCCGTTTCCTTAGCGAAAACGGCTCCATCGGCGTCATGCCAGTACAAGGTTATCGTATGGTCACCGTCAAATTCCCAATAATCCTTTTCCTCGCCGCTTCCGATCTTGCCGTTCTTCAGCAGCGTTAACGGATCCGAATCGACCTGGCCGTCGATCAGCTTCTCGTGCACGATTTCTTCCCATTCGCCCGCGATGCTTCCCTTCGGTATCTTCTGCAGCGTTTCCCCATCGTATCTTTCAGGAGAAACGACCGGCCAGCCATCCTGCGTCCATAACATTTTCCTTACATGAAGATACATCCAGTTCGGATCCTGCTCCGGTCTTGCGTGATGGACCAAATAATAGTCGTCGCCATCCTGCAGCACGGAATTATGGCCTGGAGACATCCAGCCCTCTCCTTCGGAAAAACGATACCCGCCGATTAGCTTGTTGCCGATCTCAAACGGGGCCTCGTACTGGTCATCCAGCATATCGCGGCCGTTTGCGTCCAGGTAAGGACCGGTGATGGCATCCGACCGGCCGACACGCACATTATAATCAGAGGATAAGGAATCGTAAGACACGAATAGATAGTATTTCTTTTGCTCCGGATTATAGACCACGTATGGGCCTTCAACCGCGCCTTGTTCCATAGCTTGACTGCGCTTGGCAATTTTCGTGCCGTAGCCGGATTCCGCCAGCTTGCCTGTCTTCTCATCCAGCGGCGATACGTAAATACCGCCAAAGAAGGAACCAAACACGAACCAAGGCTTGCCGTCCGCATCCGTCACAATATTCGGATCGATCGCATTAGGCTCGTCTGCTCCGGAGGTTTTGACAACCTCGCCCTGATCCGTCCAAGGGCCTTCGGGAGAAGCGCTCGTCGCTACGCCGATATATGACGTATTCGAGCCGAACGTCGATGCCGAATAATACAAATAATACGTATCGCCGAGCTTCTCAATATCCGGAGCCCATAGATTCGTGGCGCCTGTCCATTCCTCCGCTTCCGCAGGAATACCGTCAAACGCATTGCCTACCCATTCCCAGCTGATCAGGTCCTTCGATTTGCGAACCATAATGCCCGGCGTGCTGCTTCCTCCGACCTTCACGTCCGTGGAATAAACATAATACGTATCGCCGTCCTTCAAAATAGAGGGATCATGCACATTGCTGATATTCCAGTTTTTCTCGTTATGGAGATTGGCCGTATCGTACATCGGATAAGCGGGCGGCGCAGAAGGCTCCTGCACCGCCGTGCCCTTCGAGCAGCCGGCGAGGAGAACGGCAGCCAATAGACTTACTGCTGTGAATTTCTGTATGCCAGCTTTAGTCGGTCTCATATGCGCATTAGCCCTCTCTGCTAGCCCTTTACGCCGGAAATAGCGACAGACTCGATGATTTGCTTTTGGAATACCAGGAAGATAATAAGCATTGGCAGCAATGCCACGAAGGATGCAGCCATAATTAACGGATAATCCGTTTGAATCGCATAGGTCGCATTAAAGTTTGCGATAACAAGCTGAAGCGTCTGCTTCTCCGGCGAGTTCAAGTAAATAATCGGTGCCAAATAATCGTTCCAGATTCCCATGAACCAAAGGATGACCTGTGCTGCGACCGCTGGGCGGATTAACGGAAAAACAATTTTCGTGAAGATGCCAAAATAGGAAGCACCGTCGATTTTCGCCGCTTCAATAATAGCCCCAGGTACGCTGGTCAAATATTGGCGCAGGAAGAAGATCATCATAATATTCCCGAACAAGCCCGGTACGATCAGCGGCTTTAACGTGTCTACCCAGCCAAACTCAGAAAACATGATAAATTGAGGAATCATAATGGCCGGATACGGAATCATGAGCGATGATAGCAAAAGCATGAAAATTTTGTTTTTGTGATTGAAACGAAGCTTCGCAAATGAGTATGCAGCTAAGCTTGAGGTGAACGTTCCGATAATCGTCACGCACAGCGTAATCAGCAAGCTGTTCTGAATACCGCTGAGCAAAGGTCCTTTTTCCCAAATCTCCACGTATTTAATGAAGTCGAATTTCTCGGGTATCCATACAGGCGGCAAAGCGAATACTTCCGTCTTCGTTTTAAACGATGTGGAAACCGTCCAAGCAAGCGGTGCAATCATAAATACAGCACCGATACTAATCAGAATAAAGATCAATACATCTGATATTTTAATTTTTTTGGCCGATAGCATAGTCATGCTCACTCCTTCCCTCTGTTGTCGTTATTCCAGGTCCTTCGACGATTTTTCATTCATCTTGAATTGAACGAGCGTGATCACGAAGATGAATAGACCAAGCATCATCGCCATTGCGGAGGCATAACCCATTTGCAGGTTGCCGAACGCTTTTTGCCAAACATAGAATACGACAGAGGCAGAGCTATACTCCGGACCGCCCGTGGATGTCATAATGTTGATTTCCGTGAAAATTTGCGCGCCGCCGATTACCTTTGTTACGACAATGAAGAAAGTAACCGGTTTAACCATTGGGAACGTGATATGCCTGAAAATTTGAAAAGCATTTGCCCCGTCAAGCTGCGCGGCTTCATAATAGTCTTTCGGCACGCTTTGCAGCGCTGCCAAATATAGAAGCATCGAGTAACCAAGGTTTTTCCATACCATCATTATTATGAGTGCCGGTTTCACCGTATATTTATCAGTTAACCAGTTGGGGCCCTCGATACCGAATAGAGCAAGAAACTGGTTCACTAAACCATAGTCGCCGTTATAAGCCCATTGCCATAAAATCGAAATCGCCGCGAGCGAGGATATTACCGGAATGTAGTAAACGACGCGAAACGTTGTTGTACCAAACATTTTTCGGTTCAAGCCTAGGGCAAGCAGCAGGGCTAATACTATCTCAATTGGGATACCGATCATCATGAAAAGCGTATTGAAGCTGGCTTTATGAAATTGTTCATCCATAAAAATTTCTTTGAAGTTGGCAAATCCGATAAAATCCATCCGGCCTAAGCCGTCCCAATCGGTAAAGGAACCATAAAGCGAGTATAAAAGCGGATACAACGTAAACAAGAGAAATCCAAGAACGGGAGCAAGCACAAATAAATACCCGTAGTAGCTTTCTTTGCGATAGAGATTCGACTTGGTTTTCATCTTCCACCCCTGATTCACCCGGCATAAGAGCGATGCTAGCTCTCCGAGAGGGCTAGCATCACTGTTTGCGGGTTAAAAATGATTAACTCAATTATTTCTTTGATTTCGCTTCTTGTTCGATCGCTTTATCCAGCAAGCTTTGCATTTTTGGCTGTTGCGATTTCACGTAATCGGCAGCTGTAACTTTACCGTCAAGCACCGGTTGAACGTCTGTGAAGAACAATTGGTACCATTCTGCATTGTAAGTCAATGTGTTAGGCATTGGTTTACCGTAATCTTGAACGATATCAAGGAATTCTTGCTTGTTCGCTGGTTTCGTTTCGGAATTAGCAGCCCAAGTTTCAGCCATGTCGATCAGGTTAGGAATTTGAACCTTGGCATCAACCAGCTGCTGTTGGCCCTCTGGCGAAGCAGTCAAGTAAGTCACTAGCTTAGCTGCAAGCTCAGGGCTCTTCGAAGTGTTAGATACGCCGATTCCGAGCGATCCAACGAAAGTTGCCGATTTGCCGGTAGAACCAGCCGGGTAAGGAATCAGGTCATAATCGAAAGGCAGTGTTTCGTAAGTTGCCAGATCCCAAGGGCCTACAGGGAAAAATGCAAGCTCGCCTTTCATCCAGCGCTGGTAAGTATCAAGTGTTGCCGCATCTTCAATAGAAGGCGTAATTTTGTAAACATTTTGCATGTCCGCGAAGTATTGCAAGGCTTCAGCAAACTTAGGATCGTCGATTGTTACTTTTGTGTTCGTTTCATCAAGCCAGTCAGCGCCGTTGCTCCATACGAAAGCTTGCAATGCCCAGTTTACGTTAAAGCCTGTACCGTATTGGTCGATTTTACCGTCACCGTTATTGTCTTTCGTCAGCTGTTGGTTAACTTTAATGAATTCATCCCATGTGTAAGGCTTGTCTTTATCCGGCAACGGAATGCCAGCAGCCTCAAACATTGCTTTGTTGTAACCAAGCGCGAAAGGACCTACGTCTTTCGGCAAGCCGTAAATGCTGCCTTGGCCTACGGTTTCACCGTCGTAACGGTAGCTGTCAACGCCGTATTTCCAGATGTTATCGAATTTTACATCAGACACGTATTCTGTGATATCTTTAAGTACACCGCCGTTTGCATACGCTCTCAGATCGCCCGGGTCAAAATAAAATACGTCCGGAACGCTTTTGCCTGTAATAGCAGCTTTCAATTTTGTTGCGTATTGATCGCCTGTTGTTGTGATGATTTTAACTTTAACGCCAGGGTTGTCCGCTTCGAATTTCTTAACGGTTGCCTCATATGCCTTTTGCTCTTCAGGTCCGCCTCTAAACATAAAAGAAATTTGTTTGGATTCTGTTTTTTCGCCTGTGCTGCCTGTGTTACCAGAGTTGCCTGCGTTGTCTTTGCCACCGCATGCAGAGAGTACTACGACTAACGACATCATGACTGCGAACATTGAGAATAAACCTTTTTTCTTTGCCAACTTGAACCCCTCCTGAATGTACTGCCTTCACAAGATCCATTAATTATCAACAAATCCACTAAGTAAGCATATTTGTTAAATAATTAATACTTTTGTTAAACTTATAATAGTGCAAAGCGCTTACATTGTCAATACATGTCGAATGAATATTTGGAAACGCTATCCACACCTGGTTTTTCATAGATTAACAGCTGGATCAGCTCTTTTTTAATCAACCGATAGATTATTAACTATGAAAACCAGATGTCATTAACATAAGAACAAACAACCGCTCCCCTATTCTATACCTGCCGCTGCGTCCGCAACAGGAATACCGAAATCCGGAGTACCGTCAGCATGCCAGCCAAATACCTGCGCACGGGTATGACGATTCGGATCATAGAGAGGATCTCCCTCAATTTCTTTGTAGTTGCGTGCATGATAAACAAGAATGTCTTGTTCCCCGTCCGGGCTTACCGTAAAGCTGTTGTGGCCAGGCCCATATTGGCCATTTGCTTCATTGGTTTGGAACACGGGCTCCGCTGTTTTCGTCCAAGATGCCGGGTCAAGCAAATCACTCGTCGCCTCAGCTGTGAGCAGACCCATGCAGTAATTATGATCCGTGGCGCTTGCCGAGAAGCTAATGAAGATTTTCCCGTTCCGTTTCAGTACGGCAGCTCCCTCATTGACAAGAAACCCTATTTTTTCCCAATCGTATTCGGGAGTTGCAATCATAACCTGCTTCCCGCTAATCGTCCAAGGGTTGCTCATTTGCGCAATATACAAATTGGAGTTGCCTGCTATGGCCGGGTCCTGCTGCGCCCAAACCAGATACTGAATCCCCCCATGCTCGAATGACGTAGCATCCAGCGAGAACGACTCCCAATTTGCTATAATTTGCCCTTTTTCCGTCCAATTACCCTCAAGCGGATTAGCGGATTCGTTCTCAAGGACGAACATCCGATGATCAAACAATCCATCAACGGTTTCAGTCGTTCTTGCTGCCGCAAAATAGATATACCATTTGCCTCCGACAAAATGGATTTCCGGCGCCCAAATGTTTGCGCTCATTGGACCTGTATCGTATTTTCTCCATACAACGACCGGCTCCGCCGAGCCGAGCTCCCCAATCGTCTTTGCTCTTCTTACTTCAAGACGGTCATACTCAGGAACGGATGCCGTAAAATAATAATAGCCGTCGGTATGCTTGTAGACCCACGGATCTGCCCGCTGAGGAATAACCGGATTCGAGAACTGCTGCGCTGTCGCTGCTTGTTTGCTTATCATAAGATGAAGACCCCTTTATTATAAAATAAGTTGTTAGTATGCTTCCAAACTGCTAATCTTCTTGCCCCATACCGCTATTCCGTTTTCCGTAAGACCGGAGTACACCAGTGTTGTGCGTTCCATTTCCCAATCCCATGCAGGCTGGATTGATCCTCTGCAAGACATAAGCTTACACGTTTCCCCGCCAAACCAAGGATAGGAAAGCCGAAGCTCGATTATTTCCTGATCGACGTTGCGCCATGATTGCCCTTCGGCAGGTCCGCTTAAGCTTCCGTCTGCTAACAGCGAATTTGGGATAGCCTCAACGATCGAATCCGTATCCGGATCATGGATAATCCACTCCCAATTCCCAGCTATCTCCGATGGGGAAATGATACGCGGCGGCTCTCCCGCATACCGCTCTGGTGATACAAGCGGCCATCCTTCCTTCGTCCAGCTCATTTCCCGGACATGAAGATGGAAACAGCTTTTGTTATTTTCTTCTCGGGCATGATGCACCATATAGTAAACGCCATTGTCCTCCAGAACGGAATTATGGCCTGGAGCCAGCCATCCTGCTCCAGTGCCGAAACGGTAGCCCCCCAACAATTTGACCCCGATTCGGGACGGCTCGGCATGCTGCGTATCCGTCATCGGTTGGTCCAGGTAATCCGTATAAGGGCCGGTGATCGACCGGGACCGCGCTGCCCGCACATTGTAGTTGGAGAAGAGCGAATCATAAGAGACGAACAAATAATAATAATCATGTTGCGGGTGATAAACGATATAAGGCCCCTCAATTGCGCCGTCCCTTATGTTTCGGTCGCGGCGTGCTAAGAGCGTTCCCGTTCCGCCTGCCAGCGGTTTTCCCGTCTGCCGATCAAGCTCCAGGATATAAATGCCCCCGAAAAAAGAGCCATAGACCATCCACAAACGCCCTTCTCTGTCAAAAAGAACATTAGGATCAATTGCGTTAACCTCAAGATCATCGCCTTCCGCCGTCTTCATGATCTCGCCTAAGTCTGTCCACGGGCCTTCCGGACTTCGCGCCGAAGCCGCACCAATAAAGGATTGGCGTGTTCCAAACCTTGAAGCACAATAATAAAGCAAGTAGGTGTCGTTCACCTTAATCACATCAGGCGCCCACAGCCCGTCGGCTCCGGTCCATTCCTTCGCTTGCTTCGGCACGCCGTCAAACGCATGGCCTATCCATTCCCAATCCACCAAATCCTTCGACCGTCTTACTTGTACGCCCCCGCGAAAAGGCGGTCTTTCCTCTTCCCGATACATCGCGTCCGTAGAAAACGAGTAATAGTTCTCCCCGTCTTTGAATATGCCGGGATCATGCGTATTCAACGTTTTCCAAGTCGTCTCATCCTCAAAGGTTTTCGGATCAAACAGTCGCTGCTCTGGCGGTTTTCTCGGATGATTCATCTCAATTCCTCCACGAGTTGTTAAAAGCTTTTCTTAAAACCATTCAATTGTTTATATATTTATTCATTAATTCATGTTAAAGTGAATTTTATCAACTGATGGCTGCTGCTGTCAATCGATAAATTTATTAACTATTATATTAACATCAAAAGAACTGAGGGGGATTTATGTTAAACAAAGTCAATCTGAGCCATCACGTCCTTGCAAACAAGAAACGATTCGAGGGTAAGCTCTCGCTCCGAAGTAAACTAGTCATCACTTTTGCGATTATTCTATTGGGACCCGCATTGCTCATCAGCACTCTCTCCTACAAGACATCCAAAGACGAGGTTTCCAATCAGGTGATAAACGGTGCAGAACAAAACGTACAGCTCTTAAGCTCTGTTATCACGCAGTACACCACTGCTGAATCTGCAAATACCGATTATTTAGCTTCGCTTATTAATGAAACCGTATACACGGGACCATCGCAAACGCTGTAAAGCAAAATTTTAGATCCTTTCTACCGGACACACCCGATGATATCCAACTTGGAATTCGGCGGAAAATCAGGTTATTACCGCAACGTGAAAGGAACGCCATGGGCGCAGGACGGAAACCATCTCACTTCGGACTGGTATTTATCCGCCATTGAAAGCTCAGGTACGATCGTATCGGCACCTTATGTTTCTGCTGTAACCGGGGAATTTGTCATCGGTATCTCGAAAGCGGTATCCGATGGGAGCGGAGTCATTCGATCGGAGGTAAAAATCGAGGAACTGACCGCGCTGGCTGATGCCGTTCAAATCGGCGAATCCGGAAACGCTGTCATTTTGGACAATGACCATAAAGCGGTTTATCATCCCTCGCTTGCGGCTGGAGAGCTTGCTGAAGGCGATTGGGTAGATCGAATGTTCGCGGCAGACGATGGAAAATTCGATTATTCGCTCGAAGGCAAATCCAAAATGATGACATACACGACCAATACGCTGACAGGCTGGAGGATTAGCGGAACGCTGTACACGAGCGAGTTTACCGAGCAAGCGATGCCGATCCTGAACCAAACGCTTCTGGTCGTCAGCATCTCAATAGTCGTAGCCGGAGCGCTTATCTATCTCATTTTGAGCGGCTTATTCAAATCGCTTCGGCTTATGGTAGGGACAGCAGAAACGATAAGCAGCGGCGACTTGTCAGCGCGTATTCCGTTGATGGGGAATGATGAGCTTGGCAAGCTGAGCAGGAGCTTCAACAGTATGGCTGCTAGCATTCATCACAGTATGGGCAATATTAACGCAACTGCCCTTGCGCTTGCCTCTTCTTCGCAGCAATTAAGCGCGAGCGCCGAGCAAGCCACTAAAGCGATCGGGGTCCATAAAATCCATCATCGCGCAAATTCAAGATGCTGCATTAGGAGCCGTTTCGTCGATGGACAAGACCGTCTCGGAGGTGGGCAAAGGCATTAAGGTCGTTCAAGAAACGGACCGCAACTTTAAAGGCATTTTGCAGGCAGTCTCCCCTCTATCCGAGATGAGCAGCACGCTGCGCTCCATTACAACCGAAATTGCAGGACAGGCCTCGCTCATGGCAGAATCGGTCAACCATGCGATTCACATCGCGGGCGAGAATTCCGGAGGCACGCAGAACGTTTCCTCCTCGGTAGAACAACAGCTGGCGTTGATGGAGCAAATAGCGGCTTCTGCCGCTCATCTGTCCCAGACCGCAGAGGAGCTCTCTACGATCGTCGATAAATTCAAGCTATAGATATAGAAAAGAAGGGCTGTCCCCTTATCCTTATATGGGATAAACGAGGCAGCCCTTTTTTATGCTCACATGATTTCTTCGTTTAACGGGAAAGCTCCAAAGCTTCGTACGGCATTGGCCTGCTAATATAATAACCTTGAATGCAATCTACTTGCAGCTCACGCAGCAATTCCATCTGCTCCTCCGTTTCGACGCCCTCCGCTACTACCTCAATCGACATGATATGCGATAGCGTAATGATGGCTTGTACGATCGCACTGTTTTCAACGCTGGCATTGATGTCGCTTATAAAGGATTTATCGATCTTCAAAATTTGTATGGGCAGGTTTTTGAGCAGCGATAGCGAGGAATATCCTGTTCCGAAATCATCCATGGATAGGCTGACGCCTAACTGAAGAAGCTCTTCCAAAATCATTTTGCTGTACGCGACATCCTTTAACATGATACTTTCGGTAATTTCCAGGCATAATTTCTTCGGATCCGCTCCGGTTTCCTCCAATATTTTTCTGATGCCCGGTACAAAATCACTTTGCGTAAGCTGCCTCGCCGAAATATTAACCGAAATTTTAAGCGCCGCCAGGCCTTGCTGCTCCCTAACCCGATTTATCTTACACGCCTCCCGCAGCACCCACTCTCCGATTGGGATGATTAATCCCGTTTCTTCGGCAAGGGGGATAAAATCCAGAGGCTGCACGAAACCGAATTTGGGTGAATTCCAACGAACAAGCGCTTCCAGACCATATATTTCACCCGTATGTATGCTGTATTGAGGCTGGTAGTACACGACCAGCTCGTTTCGCTTTAAAGCTTTCCGCAAATGGTTTTCCATGCTTAAGCGGTCCACATGGATATCATTGATTTCCGACGTATACAATTGGAGGCGATTTCGCCCCATCGCTTTCGCATTATACATAGCGATATCAGCATGCTTCATAATTGTTTCTACATCGCTGCCGTTATCCGGGTACAGGCTAATGCCGATGCTGCATGAAATATAGTATTCCCTTACCCCGTCATAGTAAGGCTCGCTCCAGCCGTTCACGACCTTGGCTCCGAAGGCCAGCGCCTCATCTACGCTGGCGATATCCGGCATGACGATGACGAACTCATCGCCTCCCATCCGGGCAGCAATATATTCTTTCTTGGATATCGAACGAACTTTATGCGCGACGTATTGAAGCAATCGGTCTCCCGCATGATGGCCGTAGCTGTCATTAATCAATTTGAAGCGGTCCAGATCGAACAAGAGCACGGCGACCTTCGTATTTTCCAATTCGGCCTTGCTTATGCATTCTACTAAATGTTGTTCAAAATACAGACGGTTGGCAAGTCCGGTCAGCGTGTCCTCATAAGCTAATTGACTGATTCTTTCCTCGGCGTTTTTTCTCTCCGATATATCTTTAATCGACCCGAGCAGCCTTATCAACTTCCCGTAATTATCAAACTGGGCATGCCCGGTGAGATGCATCCATATATAATCCCCATCAGAATGTTGAACACGGCATTCCAAATTGAAGGGACTTCCCGTTTGAATATGATGATGCATGCTTGATTCCGCAAGAAGCAGATCATCCGGGTGGATGAGCCCTGCAACCCTCGAGATGTCGCCTGACAGCTGTTCCGCGGAATACCCGAGAATCTTGTAAATGCCGCCCCGGCAATAAAACTCCTTCGATACGGCATTCATTTCCCAAATGCCGTCATTCGTAATATTAGATATGATTTCGAGCTGCTTGGCATAGGACTGCATCTCCGCATTCATAGATTCTCTTCGCAGCGCAGAAGCAAAAAAGTTCGCCAGCTGATAGGTGGTGTTAAAGGGATATAATTGTGTCGAAGTATCTCCAAGCCCCACTAAGGCCAGCGCTCCCAGCTCATCCGCATCAAGAACAATGGGTACAACGACAATAATATTCTCTTCTCCCATAAAAGCATCGTCATGCAGCTTGGAGACAGGCGGGAATTCCGCGGCGGAATTGTAGGTAAGTTCATCTTTAGGCCGTTCAACCAGCGATAAATCAAAGCTATGGATCATCATGGCAGCGGAATGGTCACGATCCTGCAGCGCGACAAAACCTTTCTGGAAAGGCGTATGACTAAGCCAGCTCATCTCTGTCGTTTCTTGATAATTAAAGGATTGCATCAGCAAGCCCAAATTAAAATTACGGGACACCATGTTTGATAAATATTGAATCGTTTCAGACGGATCGTCCACGATCGGTGCCACTTGCCGGAGCCCGCAGCCGCAGCTTTCCCGAAAAACCGAAGATGCGGAAACATAATTGATTTTCGAAAAACTCCGGCGTCCTTCCCAGCCCTCTATTAAGATCTCGGCCGCAATAAAACCCATATCATTGACCGGCAATAAAAACGTAGACAGGGACGGCCTAATCGATTTTGCCATCGGAACATCATCCACGCCCATTATTGCAATGTCTTCCGGAACCCGTATGTTCAGATCTTTAAAGTGATTAATGAGTTCAATCGCAATCAAATCATTTACCGTTAGAACCGCTGTATAAGGCAAGCCCTCATCTGCCATTGCTATGGCGATTTCCAGCGTACTCTGCCTATGGATATTATAAAACCAATCCGGCTCCGGGCTGAGCGAGTTCTTCTTCATTGCTGATAAATATCCCTCGTATCGCTTCTCAGCATCGTAAAAATAGATATCCCCCACGTAAGCGATTCGCTGATGGCCATGTCCGACTAAATGGGCAACCGCCTCATCCATCATTTCACTATTATTCATCGATACGATATAATCAACGTCCAGCCAGGTATTAATCCCTACAATCGGTTTGCCAAGCTCCTTTAAACTATTGATATAGCGGTTATCTACCGCATCCATGATGACAATCCAGCCATCCACATAGTCCGAAGCATACAATTCTGAGTAGTGACATGCAGATGTTCCAATCACAATGACCTTAGCGTTATGCTCCCGCGCTTTTTGCGAAATGCTTTTTATAATATTCCCAAAATAAAAACCGTCCAAAATGGGGCTCAACACACCGATCGTTTTTGTATGGCTCAATGGATTTCACCCTCTAGATTCATGTGGTTAGTTGATAGCGCTTACAATTAATAGGATAAAATAAGTGGATATCCTTTAACTCCTTAATACTCCTAGTTTATTGTTCCCTTCGAAGCAAGTCAATCCGAATTTTCGACAAGCCCGGCTGCGTATAATTAGAAAAAAACGATATATTTGTCGCTGAAAATAAAAAAAGCATTGTTCATGATGAACAATGGCTTCCGATGAAATAAATGGTGGAGGCTGACGGGATCGAACCGCCGACCCTCTGCTTGTAAGGCAGATGCTCTCCCAGCTGAGCTAAGCCTCCGCGAAAACAATAAAACCCACAAGCTGTGGGGTTGTTTCTTGGCACATATGAAGCATTTGCGCCTTGAAAACTGGATACGAAAGATTAGGTTTGCTGAAACCTTTTTAGCTGCTGTCTGCCGGATGTATGGGTCCGGGGCAAACTTAAGCGTATGCTTACGATGTAAGTTTGCTTCTCAAACTTTTTAGGATAAGCCCTCGACCGATTAGTATTCGTCAGCTGCACACATTGCTGTGCTTCCACCCCGAACCTATCAACCTCGTCGTCTTCAAGGGGTCTTACATACTGGGAAATCTCATCTTGAGGGGGGCTTCACGCTTAGATGCTTTCAGCGCTTATCCCGTCCGTACTTGGCTACCCAGCGGTGCTCCTGGCGGAACAACTGGTACACCAGCGGTACGTCCATCCCGGTCCTCTCGTACTAAGGACAGCTCCTCTCAAATTTCCTGCGCCCGCGACAGATAGGGACCGAACTGTCTCACGACGTTCTGAACCCAGCTCGCGTACCGCTTTAATGGGCGAACAGCCCAACCCTTGGGACCTACTTCAGCCCCAGGATGCGATGAGCCGACATCGAGGTGCCAAACCTCCCCGTCGATGTGGACTCTTGGGGGAGATAAGCCTGTTATCCCCAGGGTAGCTTTTATCCGTTGAGCGATGGCCCTTCCATTCGGTACCACCGGATCACTAAGCCCGACTTTCGTCCCTGCTCGACTTGTAGGTCTCGCAGTCAAGCTCCCTTATGCCTTTGCACTCTTCGAATGATTTCCAACCATTCTGAGGGAACCTTTGGGCGCCTCCGTTACATTTTAGGAGGCGACCGCCCCAGTCAAACTGTCCACCTGACACGGTCCCTCTGCCGGTTTCACGGCAGCAGGTTAGAACTCCGATACGATCAGGGTGGTATCCCAACGTCGCCTCCACACAAGCTGGCGCTCATGCTTCTCAGGCTCCCACCTATCCTGTACAGATCGTACCAAAGTCCAATATCAAGTTACAGTAAAGCTCCATGGGGTCTTTCCGTCTTGTCGCGGGTAACCTGCATCTTCACAGGTATTAAAATTTCACCGGATCTCTCGTTGAGACAGCGCCCAAGTCGTTACGCCATTCGTGCGGGTCAGAATTTACCTGACAAGGAATTTCGCTACCTTAGGACCGTTATAGTTACGGCCGCCGTTTACTGGGGCTTCGGTTCACAGCTTCGGGTTACCCCTAACCGCTCCCCTTAACCTTCCAGCACCGGGCAGGCGTCAGCCCGTATACTTCGCCTTACGGCTTCGCACAGACCTGTGTTTTTGCTAAACAGTCGCTTGGGCCTTTTCACTGCGGCCCCCTCGGGCTATAAACCCTACCGAGGCACCCCTTCTCCCGAAGTTACGGGGTCATTTTGCCGAGTTCCTTAACGAGAGTTCTTCCGCGCGCCTTAGCATGCTCTGCTCGCCTACCTGTGTCGGTTTGCGGTACGGGCACCTTCACCTGGCTAGAGGCTTTTCTTGACAGCCGGAGTACATGACCTTCGCTACTATAATTTTCGCTCCCCATCACAGCCCAGCCTAATAGTGTGCGGATTTGCCTACACACTAGCCTCACTGCTTGGACGGGCTATTCCATCAGCCCGCGTCACTGCCCTTCTGTGTCACCCCATTGCTCATAACGGTTTACGGTGGTACAGGAATTTCAACCTGTTGTCCATCCACTACGCCTTTCGGCCTCGCGTTAGGTCCCGACTTACCCTGAGAGGACGAGCCTTCCTCAGGAACCCTTAGGCTTTCGGCGGACAAGATTCTCACTTGTCTTTTCGTTACTCATACCGGCATTCTCACTTGAATACAGTCCACCAGTCCTCACGGTCCAACTTCAATCCGTATTCAACGCTCCCCTACCCAAGTACCATAAAGGTACATGTCATAGCTTCGGTGGTGTGTTTAGCCCCGTTACATTTTCGGCGCAGAGTCACTCGACCAGTGAGCTATTACGCACTCTTTAAATGGTGGCTGCTTCTAAGCCAACATCCTGGTTGTCTTTGCAACTCCACATCCTTTCCCACTTAACACACACTTGGGGACCTTAGCTGATGATCTGGGCTGTTTCCCTCTTGACAATGGATCTTAGCACTCACTGTCTGACTCCCGAGTAGCACGTCTATGGCATTCGGAGTTTGACTGGACTTGGTAACCCTTGGCGGGCCCCGCACCCAATCAGTGCTCTACCTCCACGACGCTCATTCCTCGAGGCTAGCCCTAAAGCTATTTCGGGGAGAACCAGCTATCTCCGAGTTCGATTGGAATTTCTCCGCTACCCCCACCTCATCCCCGCACTTTTCAACGTGCGTGGGTTCGGGCCTCCAGTGCGTGTTACCGCACCTTCACCCTGGACAGGGGTAGATCACACGGTTTCGGGTCTACGACCACGTACTTATTCGCCCTATTCAGACTCGCTTTCGCTACGGCTCCGTCTTCCCGACTTAACCTTGCACGTGATCGTAACTCGCCGGTTCATTCTACAAAAGGCACGCCATCACCCATTTAACGGGCTCTGACTTTTTGTAAGCGCACGGTTTCAGGTTCTTTTTCACTCCGCTTCCGCGGTGCTTTTCACCTTTCCCTCACGGTACTGCTTCACTATCGGTCACCAGGGAGTATTTAGCCTTGGCAGATGGTCCTGCCGGATTCCGACGGGGTTTCACGTGTCCCGCCGTACTCAGGATCCGTCTCGGAGGGTGCTTGCTTTCGGTTACAGGGCTTTTACCTGCTCTGGCGGGCCTTTCCAGACCTCTTCGCCTACCAAACACCTTTGTAACTCCATGTGAGACGTCCTACAACCCCAAGGAGCAAGCTCCTTGGTTTGGGCTAATCCGCGTTCGCTCGCCGCTACTGACGGAATCACTATTGTTTTCTCTTCCTCAGGGTACTTAGATGTTTCAGTTCCCCTGGTATGCCTCTTACTAACCTATGTATTCAGTTAGTAGTAACTGTCCATTACGACAGCTGGGTTTCCCCATTCGGAAATCCTCGGATCAATGCCTGCTTACGGCTCCCCGGGGCGGTATCGTTGTTCGCCACGTCCTTCTTCGGCTCCTGGTGCCTAGGCATCCTCCGTGCGCTCTTACTAGCTTAACCATTTGCTCGGGTGATTCGGCTTGCGCTCCGTTACAGCTTGATTTCTTTGAACAACAACCCCGTTAGAGGTAGAAATAAAGTCTGTAAAAGTCGCTGCAATCTCGAACACCTTTCGCTAACAATAAAAACAGCTTAAAGGATGTTTCAGCAATTCTTTTCTTTCGTTATCCAGTTTTCAAGGTGCAAAGTAAATCACAGCGGAGCCTTTCGGCTGCTGCAAAGGTGTAAATAAACACCTGCTTGGCGACGTCCTACTCTCCCAAGACCCTGCGGTCTAAGTACCATTGGCGCTGGAGGGCTTAACGGTCGTGTTCGGTATGGGAACGCGTGGTTCCCCTCCGCCATCGCCACCAAACGGATGACATGACTTAACTTGAAAGAGGATTAATCTTTCAAAACTGACAACGAGTAAGCGATAAACTGCCAAGTTTATCCGAACCTCATCGGGTCCGGGTATTTCCTTAGAAAGGAGGTGATCCAGCCGCACCTTCCGATACGGCTACCTTGTTACGACTTCACCCCAATCATCTACCCCACCTTCGACGGCTAGCTCCCTTGCGGGTTACCCCACCGGCTTCGGGTGTTGTAAACTCTCGTGGTGTGACGGGCGGTGTGTACAAGACCCGGGAACGTATTCACCGCGGCATGCTGATCCGCGATTACTAGCAATTCCGACTTCATGCAGGCGAGTTGCAGCCTGCAATCCGAACTGAGACCGACTTTGATAGGATTGGCTCCACCTCGCGGTTTCGCTTCCCGTTGTATCGGCCATTGTAGTACGTGTGTAGCCCAGGTCATAAGGGGCATGATGATTTGACGTCATCCCCACCTTCCTCCGGTTTGTCACCGGCAGTCATCCTAGAGTGCCCACCATGATGTGCTGGCAACTAAGATCAAGGGTTGCGCTCGTTGCGGGACTTAACCCAACATCTCACGACACGAGCTGACGACAACCATGCACCACCTGTCTCCTCTGTCCCGAAGGAAAGCCCTATCTCTAGAGCGGTCAAAGGGATGTCAAGACCTGGTAAGGTTCTTCGCGTTGCTTCGAATTAAACCACATACTCCACTGCTTGTGCGGGTCCCCGTCAATTCCTTTGAGTTTCAGTCTTGCGACCGTACTCCCCAGGCGGAATGCTTAATGTGTTAACTTCGGCACCAAGGGTATTGAAACCCCTAACACCTAGCATTCATCGTTTACGGCGTGGACTACCAGGGTATCTAATCCTGTTTGCTCCCCACGCTTTCGCGCCTCAGCGTCAGTTACAGCCCAGAAAGTCGCCTTCGCCACTGGTGTTCCTCCACATCTCTACGCATTTCACCGCTACACGTGGAATTCCACTTTCCTCTTCTGCACTCAAGCTTTGCAGTTTCCATTGCGACTTGGGGTTGAGCCCCAAGTTTAAACAACAGACTTACAAGGCCGCCTGCGCGCGCTTTACGCCCAATAATTCCGGACAACGCTTGCCCCCTACGTATTACCGCGGCTGCTGGCACGTAGTTAGCCGGGGCTTTCTTCTCAGGTACCGTCACCTTGGGAGCAGTTACTCTCCCAAGCATTCTTCCCTGGCAACAGAGCTTTACGATCCGAAAACCTTCATCACTCACGCGGCGTTGCTCCGTCAGACTTTCGTCCATTGCGGAAGATTCCCTACTGCTGCCTCCCGTAGGAGTCTGGGCCGTGTCTCAGTCCCAGTGTGGCCGATCACCCTCTCAGGTCGGCTACGCATCGTCGCCTTGGTGAGCCGTTACCTCACCAACTAGCTAATGCGCCGCGGGTCCATCTATAAGTGATAGATTGCTCCATCTTTCCCAGCCCGGTCATGCGACCAAGCTGCGTATCCGGTATTAGCATTCGTTTCCGAATGTTATCCCAGTCTTACAGGCAGGTTACCCACGTGTTACTCACCCGTCCGCCGCTAACCTTGTCCCGAAGGACAAGATCCGCTCGACTTGCATGTATTAGGCACGCCGCCAGCGTTCGTCCTGAGCCAGGATCAAACTCTCCAAATTGGTGTTTGAAATGCTCATTACTTTTATCGCTTTTCTAACGATCCGTTAGGATCGTAAGGGCAGTTATTACTCGTTGTTCAGTTTTCAAAGAGCAATCTTTTTTCTTTCGTTCCGGTGTGTTTCTTGGCCGGAATAAGAATATACCATGGACAAGACTAGTAATGCAAGTGTTTTTTAAAATTAAATAATAAAAGTTTAAAAATCCCTATATTACTGCTGATACAACATAGAAGCTTCACCACTTGAAGCTTCTATTCCATAAGAACGCATAATAGAGGAATCTCCGCGATAGGCTAGGCTAGATATCGAAAAGACGGCCGCCGGACGCTTCAAACAAACGCGAATACATTTTCAACGCATAAGTATCCGTCATGCCGGCGATATAATCGCAAACTAACCGTGCATTCCGCTCGTCCGAGGTTTTACTCCAGCTTCCCTTCTCATCTTCCGGCAGCAGATTTTTATCATTCAGCATCGCATCGAACAGCTTCTCGATCATTTTGCCTCCGCGCCATTCGAAGGTTTGTACCTTTTGCGAGAAAATGACATGATCCACGACGAGGGTTTTCAAATCCTCCAGCAGCTGCATCGCTTCCTCGGCGATGACCGCCTTATATCGAAGTCTATTAGAAGAAAAGCCCGGCTGCACATCCTTTATCGTGATTTCATGGATGAAGCCGGATACTAAATCAGCGAAGAAACGTTTTGTCTGCTTGTTTTTATCACTGGCCTTGTCCAAGAAAATCCGCAGCGACTCGGCAATACGTTCCGATGAAATCGATTTATGACGCTCGACCACCTCGCATAGTTCATCCCTTTTGATCAAATTCAGCTTAAAGGCATCCTCCAGATCATAGGTTGCATAGGCGATATCGTCGGCCAGCTCAATAATGGAGCATTCAAAGGTCTTATTCAGCGTTTTCTTGTGCTTTCCGTCCTGCGGCTCGGATATTTGTATGAAATAGGCTTTCTCCTCGGGCGAAAAAGCTTCAAGCACCCATTCAAACACCGGCTCATCCTCTTCAAAAATGCTGCTTTTGGGCGGTTTGCCCGTCACAGCCGGATTATTTACCCGCTTCATGCTGGCCGGATATTTGAGAATGGACAATAAAGAAGCCCTGGTTAGATCAAGTCCCGCTTCCCTGTCCTCCTCTCTGCTGGTCAAAAGCCGAAACGTATGCGCATTCCCTTCAAAATTAAGATCAAAGGCCCTCATGCATTTGTTCAACGCACGCTCGCCTTGATGCCCAAACGGCGGATGGCCGAGATCATGGGCCAAAGCGGCAGCTTCAATAAGGGAGATATCTATTTTGCTCTCGCTCTCTTTAAAGATCATGTTTTTTTCATTTAACGTTGTGGCAATTCCTCTGGCAATTTGAGATACTTCAATGGAATGGGTGAGGCGCGTCCGATGAAAATCCCCTTCGTTGATGCCGATTACCTGCGTCTTGGATTGCAAACGGCGAAACGCCGCCGAATGGATGACCCTGCCGAAATCGCGCTCGAAGTCATCCCGAATCGAAACCCGCTGCTTCGCGTTTTCCGTATTGATATGCCGCTCGATATCTTTTTCATTATAGAATGGATTAAAAGGATGATTAGTCAGAATCATAGGCTCGCTCCCAGCTGAATTCGTTTAGAGCCATTTTAGCAATATAGGGTCATTATTGTAAGTAGATATTGAAGAGATAATAAAGGAGAGCTAGCGCCTTGGGAAATATATTCGCATTTTATGGACCGTCCGCGTCAGGAAAGTCCGAAATTCAAAAAGAGCTGGCAAACAGCGGCTACCCAAAAATCATTACCGCTACGACAAGGTCCCCGAGGCCGCATGAGGAAAGTGGGGTCCATTATATTTTCATGACGGCCGCGCAATTCGAGCATGAACTTGAAGCCGGATCGTTTATCGAGTGGACCCAATATAATGGGAACTATTACGGCACGTTAAAATCCAGCATCGAAGAAGTGCTGCGTCACGACGGCAAGGCCCATATTGTTCTGGATTTGGCCGGCGTGCTCGCCCTCAAGCAGCTGTACAGCGGGACCGTTGCCGTATACATAGGCGCTGACATCGAAACCATCACGAGAAGGCTCACGCTTAGAGGAAGCCTGACGGAAGAAACGGTAAACCGAATCCAAAAAGCGGAGCAGGTCGAATTAAGCAGCGCCTATACGGAGCATGCCGATGAAATCGTTTGGAATCACGACGGCGTTGATTTTAACGATACGATGGCGCGCATACTCCAAATCATGGCTACCGGCGATACGCCATAAGCGCAAAAAAGAGCTCTCCTGTCCGGAATGGACAAGAGAGCTCTTTTTATAAACTGCATTTACTCTTGGACTTGAACCCACCGCTCTTCTTTATGGCTCTTTAGGATTGCTTCCATTATGCACATGGATACATGCCCGTCTTCGAAGGTCGCGAAATTCGCCTTATCCTTGAGAGGATCTTTGCCTTCTCGTATGAAGGTGTAATATTTCAGCATCATATTTTTCACCGAATCCGGCCAGCCTTCCGTATGCCCGCCCGGATGATGGATTGACGGTCTCGCTTTTTTGAGAAACAAAGCCGGATCGGCCATCAATAACTCATTCGAGCGATCGCGGTGGCCAATCCACAGCTTGGCCGGCTCCTCCTGCTTCCAATAGGCGGATTTGCAGGTGCCGTTCAATTCAAAGCTAAGCGCGTTTTTCCGGCCGGCACTAACTTGAGAAACCGTAAAGGATCCCTTGCTGCCATCATCGAAGCGGATAAGCACCGATGCATAATCCTCCGTATGGATAGGAATGTCCTCGTACTCCTCGTCTGCCTGATCCTCATCGCTTCCGCTGAATGTATCCGCATGGGATACGGGCTTTTTGCGATTGGGATGGACGGTCCATAAATCGGCGAACACTTGCGAGATCTTCTTGCCCGTCACATATTGGACAGTATCACACCAATGCGATCCGATATCCGCGACAGCCCGCGAGCGGCCGCCGGTCTTTTCCTCCAACCGCCAATTGTAATCCGTTTCGTAAAGCAGCCAATCCTGGAGATAGCTGCCATGCACCATGTTGATCCTGCCCAGTTCATTCTGCTTTACCATCTCCGACAGCTGCTTCATCATCGGAAACTGGCGATAGTTAAAATTAACGCCGTGCACGACACCGTGCTTGCGTGCCAATGCCAGCAATTCTCTTGATTCGTCGCTCGACATTGCCAACGGCTTCTCCGACAGCACATGCTTGCCGGCCTCGATGATTTCACGGTTAATCTGAACATGAAGATGATTCGGCGTACAGTTGTGTATGACATCAATGTCCGGATTGCGGAGCATTTCCCTATAATCGCCGTAGGCAAGCGGCACGCCAAGCTCCTCCGCTTTTTGGTCAGCACGTTCTTGGCCTCGCCGGGCCACAGCAATGACTTCTACGAATTCAAGCCTGCGTACAGCCTCGAGATGCGCGGGTCCGATAAAACCGGTTCCGATAATGCCTGCTTTGATTTTCTTTTCCATACTTTCACCGCCTTCTAGAAGCGCCGTTCACTTCGATCTCGCTTTTTTCGTATATACCCATTTGCAAGCTATGTTAAACGCTGCGTAACCGGCACGCCGCAGATGATGATGCGATGCACCATTCGGAGCGAATGTGGTTGGGCAACGCGAACAAGAGGCAGCCGCATGCGCTGCCTCTTGTTTACGTCAGTGAGTACATGGCTGCAAACTCGCCTCGCGTTAAGCAGTGGACGGGTTAAGCTCTAGGTAAGCAAATGAAGCAGCAAAGCTTTCTGGGCATGCATTCGGTTCTCCGCCTGCTGATAAATAATGGAGCGCTCCGATTCCACAAGCTCCGCTGCGATCTCAAAGCCGGGATGAATAGGCATATCATGCATGATATAGGGCGTGTGTCCCGCGAGGTTGCTGCGATTCAATTGAAAGGGCAGCATTTTCTCTAACCGCCGGTTTTTCTCTTCTTGATAGTGATTGTCATGGTAAAACTCCATATCGATCCAAGTGTCCGTGTAGACAAAATCCGATCGCGCCGCCGCTTCTGTTAGACTGTCTGCCTGCTCTATGAATCCGCTGCGATATGCCTGCTGCATGAGCTCCTCATCCCAGGATGGGGGATTGATGATCGGCGTAACCAAAAGAAGCTTAACTCCCAGCGTCATGCAGCCCGCAACCAAGGAATTGGCTACATTGTTATGAATGCCGACATACGTGAGCGTAATTCCCTTAAACGTTCCAGCAACCTCATAAATGGTCATGAGATCCGCTAATGCTTGGCATGGATGATATTTTTCACAGCAGCCATTGATGACAGGTACCTTGGAGTATTTAGCTAGTTCGAGCACATCCGAGTGCTTCTTGAGTCTAGCCATGATCACATCGCTATTTCTCGAAGCATATCGCGCTTCATATTGAATGGGAGAAAGGCTGAAGTTGCTGGCATCCCAGTCCATCACAACCGCGTAACCGCCCATTTGGTTTATGCCGGATTGAAAGGAAAGATTGGTCCTTGTCGATGTTTTCTGAAAAAGCATGAGCAGTCCTTTTCGCTCGGCTGCATGGTAAAAGCGTTCCGGGCTGTTCTTCACCGCGATTCCCTGCTCTATGATGGAAAGAAGCGTGTCCGCATCGTATTCTTTTAACGATATAAAATGGTTCATCGTTTCACCCCCCCGTTTGAATATTTATACATAATTATGAATTAATATTCAATTTAAGGGGATGGAGCGTTTTTGTCAACCGCAGGAAAAAAAAAAACCCTGCAGCCGATGCTGCAGAGCCTAAATGGAAACGAGTGCGGAAAAGGATTTCGCGATCCTCTCCAGATCTGACGGGTTTATATCAAAAGCTCCAGAAACGGCACGCTTCGTTGATGAATAGTCGAGATAGACATGCTTGGACAGCGAATAGTCCAGAACGAAATCCCCTTTTCGGTTCACGCTTTGAAGCGTAAGTTGAAATTCCTGAGGGCTCATCCCTTCAAGCGTCGCTGAACCTTGGCGCTCTAGATTTATTTTCTTAACGGCAGAAATAAAGGCGTGTAAATCTCGAGCCTCTACCCACACCTGCGGGTTCGCGCCGCTGTATTCGTTATCGCTTATCGTAATCGAGAAACATAGACTGGGGAGCGGAGCCTGGTGCGTTTCCACTAATTCGAACGCTATGCCGGAACGCCTATTCATCGATTCTATCTTCATGGAGCTTCACCTGGGTTTATAGCTACGCTGCAAGCGAAATTAGTTATTTTTCGTATTCATTTAACGGTTTGAATATATTTTTTCAAACTATCCTCTACACATTCTACGATAATCTGAATAAAGCCATCTAAATTATTATTTACGCTGGCTTCCTCAAGAGTCTCGTAATATCTCAGACGATCACCAGCTGATGCTTTTACGATTGCAGGAGGAAAGCCAAATTTCATTAATATTAAATTCATAATTAACCGCGCCGTTCTTCCGTTGCCATCCGAAAAAGGATGGATATATACGAACTGAAAATGAAACTTAGCCGCCAATTCCACAGGATGTATAACACCTTCATGCTTATCATACCAACGTAATAAACTTTCCATCTTTTCTTGTACCACTGTAAAATGTGAAGGTTCATGCTGTGAGCCTGAAATTCTAACATTAATTGTCCTATAACGGCCCGCATTCTCATCATCGATGTTTTTCAGGACAAGGTGATGAATGGATTTAATCACAGATTCTGTGAGGTTCATATTTCGGCTTACAATGTCCTGCACGTAACTGATTGCTTCCGAATGATTAATAACTTCAAAGTGCTCACGCAGCTTCTTGCCCCCTATCGTTAGACCCTCTTCCAAAACCAGCTTCGTTTCCAATAGAGTTAATGTATTTCCTTCTATCGCATTTGAATTGTAAGTCCATTCAATACGATAAACCTCCTCTAAATTCCGTACAGCTGCTGCCGGTAAAGGTCTAAGGACATCCAGCTCTCTTTTTAGCTCGTTTATTTTGTCATAGTTCAACTTCAGCACCCCTTCCTCAGCAGTATTAACGAGTTTGATATTATCTTATGCAAAATAATATAGGCAAATATTAAGAGGCATTCGATCAGCCCATTTTCTTTACGGTATGTTTTTTTTCTTTCCGCTGCTGCTGGATTTCGTCCAGGTATAGAGTAAACTTCGAGCTGCCGCTGTAGGAAATAAACAACCAATCCAGTGCGCGAGTGAGCGCCATGTAGAAAAGAGACACTTCCCGCGCTTCGGCCTCCTCCAGCGAGTAGGGCATATTTTCCGTGTTGACTAGGAATACCGCGCGGAAATCCAGATCCCTTGCGCCTTCTACGGTCGATATTTGGATTGCATCGCTGGCGTGTTCGGAGAGGACCGTTGATTCGGTATCTTCCGTCATCCCGTTAAACGGGAGGCCTTGCCGTTTAAGCTCCTTACGGATCATATCGATATAGGATAGATGATAATTATTTTTCACGCGATGCAAAATAGCCATTTCAGCGTACGGAACCTTTTTCTCGTCATGCAGGTATTGGATCCGCTTCACGACTGCCGCGAGCTCTTCTTGGAAGCTGCCGCAGCGTAAAATCGCCGGCTCTGGTCCTTTTCGCCGCGTGCTTTGAGGAGGGATGATTGCGACGCCGTCGATCGAGCCCTCCTGCACTTTGTTCTGAAGCTGCGAATGCTGCTGATAGAAGTTCCACGCAAACTGCACGATTTGAGCCGTATTGCGGTAATTAATAGATAGAATGCGAGAACGTTCCTTGGAATCCTGCACTTGATTCTGCATGCTTGGACTGAGCATATGGTTCAGCAGCCTCAGCCACTCCGCGTCAAATTCCTGACCCTTGTCGATGAGAATCGCATCGTAGGCTGGCAGGATTGCCTCCTTCTTCTCCAGCTTCGCAATGAGCGCGGGAATATCCGTTTCCCTGGCATTCAACACCTTCGCCAACCACTCATGAAAATGATAAACCGCAACGTTATGCTCCCGGATCTTGTTATCCTTTTGCTCCTCCAGCATGATCCAATCAAAAAGATCCTCCGGCTCGTCCATTAATTCATCCATCATTTGCCGAAGGCTTATCGATAAGGAATGGCCATGACATAGGAGAAGAATTTTCCAATCCGGATTTTGCTTGGCTAGAATTTTGGCGCGGCTGGCAAGGACAACCGTTTTCTCGCTGCCGGCAGCACCGCGAATGATACGCAGCTGCTCTCCTAGCTGCCTTGCTATATTTTCCGGATGCAAATCCGCAGCCTTAATCGTATGCAGCGACAGCAGGAGCTGATCCTGTTCATTTGTATGCTGGCGGAATTCTGCTCCGATACGCGCCTCAGGAAATAGATGATCACGAACCGACTGTATATCCTCCGGCGTTAACAAGTACCTGCTGCGGCTCCAAACCGCGAACATGCCATGGATTTTTTCGATCAACAGATCAGCCGAGAACCCTTCATCCTCCGGATCCATCTCATCGCGGCAAAGCACAAACTGCGGGGATATCACTTCGTACAGGTTGTGCTTCTCGAAATCCTCCTGCTTCATTCGCGTAAAGACGGTGCCGAAGCCGCATGGGAATTTCAGCACATTGGGAAGACTGTCTCCCTGCTGGAGGAGCTGCGGATCTTTCTTGAGGTGGTTCGCCACATGACGCGCGATGCCCCTCGCTTGCTTATACGGATTTTCCACAGCCTCCAACCGTCCCGCTGACGTATACAGCTGCCATTCGTCATGATCAATTTGAAACAATGCCGACGGGGTATAGTCCTTCACTTCGAGAACCACAAGCCCCAAGTCGGGTCCAATAATGACAAAATCAGGCCGGCTCCCTTCGATTTCCGGTTCGTAATACACCACGTAGTCATCCGCTAAATGCGCCTTCAGCGTCCGAAACAGCATTCGCTCACCCGCAGCCGCACTCGTCCGAATCGCCTCGGGAACCATGTAAGCCATCCTTTGTCACCTCTCGTTCGATTTGTCTAGTTGATGCTAGTATAAAGCCTATTTTGCTGGATGTGTAGCCAAAAAACGCTGAAAGAGCTGTATCGCGTCTTTTCTCGCCAAACTGGCGTTTCGTATAAATAGATGGAATTTCTCCATCTAAAATAGCTGAATCCGCCGAGTTTGATCAATTAGCTGGAATTTCTCCCGCTAAATACAGGATTCAACGCCATTATCGGATAAACCGAAGAATTAACGTGAGAAATTCCATCTAATTCTAAAGATCGAACGGGTCTGGCACATTTAACTGGAAAAATTCCATCTAAAGTTGAAGTTAGTTGGATACGTCCGGCCCATTCTGATGAGAAGGAGCAGCGCTGCTCCTTCTCAGCGCTCCGCCGTCACCGCGAAATAAACAGGGAGCAGCCCGAGCGTCATCGAATCGGCAAAGGTATGCAGCTGTGCAGCCTGAAAGCCTTGCGCTTCCAGCAGCTTAATCAGCGTCTTTTTCCTGAAAAAGTTCGCTTGCGAGCGATGGAACGCAGGGTCGGCGGTTGGCGGACGGAGCAGCTTATTCCTGACAAACTGGAGCGTTTTTTTGCTGAACGCTCCTTTTCTAGCAAAAAGGTAATTCCCTATGTAGCCTGAACCATGCACAAGCAAAAAGACCTTCCCTCCCGGGGAAAGCACCCGGTACATTTCCGCTAAAGCTTGTTCCGCATTCAAATATTGCAGCGCCGCTCTGCATATAACAAAATCAACGGAAGCATCCGCGAGCGGAATCCGATGAGCATCAGCAACCTCCGCAACGACCGCGCAGCTCGAATTGCTTTGTTCCAACAACTGCTCATCGAAATCATCCGCTAGCGGTATACGATGCGCATCAGCTGTCTTCACTACAACCGTGCTGCTCCGATTGTTTCGTTCCAGCAGAAGCTCTTCCAGCAGCTCGATCTGATTCGCGTTGGCGTCGAAGCCATAGATTATCTCCGGCTTGCTGCCTAGCAAGGAGAATACTGTCGCCCCTGCCCCGCAGCATAGATCCAGAATCTTTTTGCGGCCGCCGGCCTCTTTTTGCAGAAGAAGATCGAAGGAGTCCGGCTCATACCTCTGCCTATGATGCTCGTAGCAGGCATACCCGAACTCTTTATCCAAGAGCTTTAAATGGCTGGACAGCACGCCTTTGGAAATCAACGCTGCCTTGACTGCTTCTGGCGGTTGATTCCTATCCCCATTCCTGTCCCTTCTGTTCAAGCCATTTTCTCTGCCAAAATAATACGCAGCGCCTGCCAGCAAATCCCGGTTAAGAATAATTTCTGTTTTTACGCTCATTTTGCGCCTTTCCCCCGATCTGAGGGCAATACCTGCTGATTGACATGCAGCTATAATCGGCCAAAAGCGCTTTCAACTTGTCATACGCAGCATCTAAACCAGAATATCTTCTAATGCTATTCAGCTTCGAAGTGTTAAAAATACGAGGCTGATGAGGATCCAAATCATAGGGATGGATATAAAAAACGAATGAGTTCCGTTTTCTTATGATGCTTCTTGCTCCCAAGCTGAATAATCGATAAGGATAGATTCGAAAATAACCTCCGCCGCCCCAAGGAACATGGACCCCGCTTACGCGATATACCGGCAGAGGAACCTCCCACAGGCCGTCCCTAATTCTGAAAGGAAGTGCGTCAGACGCCGGTAAATCAAACTTGGCGTACAGCTTGTTGAAGGTATTCGGAATGAGGCTGGAATCATAAGTAAAACCTTCTTCTATTAAAAGATCGAGCCCCCAATCCGTCATGGAAAAACAAGGAGCGCGATAACCATTCACCTTTGAGCCTATTATATTTTCTAAAATGTCCTTGGACATTCGGATGTCTTGCTTGAACTCTTGAGGGGACTGCTGATAGACCAAGCGATGGGAATAGCCGTGCGAAGCGATTTCATGTCCTCTGCGGTGTATTTCTTTGATTAAATCAGGTCTTCTCTCCGCAATCCAGCCTAGCGCAAAAAAAGTGCCCGTCGCCGCATTTTCGTCCAATAAATCCAGGATTTGATGAACCGGCTTCTCCAGCCTTATTTCATGGCCCTCCCATTCCGAAAGCGTCAAATCCGGGCTGCAAAACCAATCCTCCACATCGACCGTAAAAGCCATTCTCATGCCCATCCCCCCTTCTTCCCCTATTATTCCTCATCTGTCGAACGATGGCAACATTTGTATTCAGAGGTATGATAATGGATGGGAGGGGTACGTTTTACTAGTCTAATCTTTGTTAAAGTGCTGGATGACTACATTTTCAAAAAGCGCGGTGCCGCCTTCCGAAAAAAGGCTAATCGCTTTATCGTCCATTTCCGGGAAAACCAGATTGGAAAAAGCGACTTGGCCGTCATCGATAAACACTTCGATGCTTGTTTTATCTATCAGGATCTTTAAGTGAACCTTGTTTTTCTTCACATCAAATGGCGCTTTGCTTTCCAGATATCTTCTACTCGTGTCGGGCTGCACTGTAAAAGCTCGATTGACGTAAGAATATTGGCCATCTATAAAAACACCGACATCTACATGACGGGTTTTATCTGCAGATTCACGAAGCCTTAATCCGATGTTCTTGCTCTCCGTCCAAGAGATATCGGCGTCAAGCTGGTACGTATCGCCTGTTACCGGAAGCGTAGAAGAGCCATTCACTTTGATTTGTTGAAAGGAATCCGCCTTGCTAGTCCATTGTTTCAAAGCTTCAATGGGCTGCGAAACCAGATGATACGTACCATCCCCTGCATGTTGTAATTGAATCTGACGAACAATGGAATCCGTTCCGTTAAAGCCTTCCTTCAGCGTTGGCGTGTTATGGGGGTAATCCCAATTATTCATCCAGGCCAAAGCATAACGATCATTGTATTTATCGTTGTCTTTTCCGTCTTCGAACGTTACGGCCCCATACCAATCGAAGCCATAATCCAACCACTGCGGTTCCTTGTAATCCGGGGCGAACGCCTTTCCGTTATAGCTGCCCGTCCAATAAGCGTAGGTGTTTGGTTTTCCTATCGATTTACCATTTGCGCTGGCACCCAGAATCCATTTCAAGCTGCCGTCATCCGCCCGCAGCCTATAAAGATCGGGGCATTCCACAATGCCGATATCTTCTGTGAAGTAACCGCTGGTATAGCGCCAATCTTTTAGATTATCGGACTCGTAAAAACCTATTTTCGTTCCTTCCGCCATGACCATCACCCATTTATGCGCTTGGTCGTCCCAGATCACTTTCGGATCTCGAAAATTGTCCGTGCCCGGATTCGGCATAATCGGATCGTTGCTGTAAGATTTAAACGTTTGGCCTTTGTCCGTACTGTACCATAAATATTGTTCCTGCTTCTCGCCTTCCGCAGAGGGCTGGGTCACAATGGCCACAAGTGCCCCTTTTCCGAAACCAGCCGTATTACTATCATCCACAACGACAGATCCCGACCATGGATCGCCGTTGGGGTTTGTATATTTGGGAATGGCCACCCCTTCATCCGTCCAATGCATCAAATCCGTTGAGGTGGCATGCCGCCATTCCGTGCCGTTCCCATCTGGATAATCACGATTATAGAGATAATAATAATGATATTTCCCATCCAAAAAAATCGGTTTCTGCGGATCATTTTTCCACTTGTCGGGTACGGTGAAATGATAGGCAGCCCGATAGGACGATTTATTTTGCGAATCGATCGTCGGTTCAACCTTCTTGTTCTTTCCTAAGTCATATACCGCTGAGACTATCATGATCAAACAGCTCATACCTATGATGAATACAACAACGATTCCAATTGCTGCTGTCTTATTTTTGTTCAAGTCGACACCTCGCTTTTTAGGCTGCTACTCCCTATTTCAATAAAAAAAAAAAGAAAACGCCAATTTCAAATTGGCATTTTCTATCTTAGTTAAGGAAGAGAACGGTTATTTAATCGTTAATTGCCCTTGTTCCAGGATCTTGTTTGGCACGACCGAAGTCTTAGAGCCTTTGATGTTCATCAAGAAGCTTGGCGCAAAAGTGGAATGATGATCTTCAAAGTAACCTCTATTCGTCATGTAGCTTGTGATGACCACGTTATTGCCTTCGACTTGCGGAATCGCAAAGTGAGCGTAACTCCAAGTGATATCATAAGGATTAAGATCCTGATGAAGGACAAGTCCTGTGTCGTTCAATGGTTTGTACGGTCCGTTCAAATCATTCGAAACGTACCCGAGCATGTAAATGTCTTCTTTATCGATGCCATCAATGTACATTTTGGAGCCTCTTGAGCTTGTGAACATATACCATTTGCCATTGAGCTCAAATACGTTAGCGCGTTCAATCTCGTCAGTTACGGTATTGGAAGCGATCAGCGGCTTCATTTCTTTTTTGAACGTATAATCGTCATTCAATTCAATGATACCGAGTGCGCCATTCGCAATTTCCGCATAAGGTTTGTTCGGGCTTTGCATCAGCTTGTTTTTCTCCGCTTGGAAGAAGGTATTGTTTCCGCCGTAATAAGCTTTATTAAATAAGGATTCTGCTCCTTGGTAACCCGTTTCCGAACCGGTATTCGCTTCAAAAATAAGGTATTTACGGCCGTTCTCCTCCACGTAGTGAGGATCTCTCAAGGTATGGTTATCGTTGTAGTCGCCCTTGCTGAAACCGGTGGTATCAACAGTTTGATACATCTTGCCTTCCTTGCCGTCATAGATCGATTTGAAATCTTCCACGCCATCGACGTTCAGCGTATCGCCATTTGGCTGAGACACATTGATTTGAGCCGTTGTTAGGGTTTGCTTCCCGTAAAAGCCACGAGCCGGATCCCACGGATGACGGTTCGTATAGAACAAGCGAACTTCGCCGTCAGAGGTCATCGTTGCGGAGCCCGACCATTCTTCGGCTTGATTGTTTAGAATCGCGTCTTTCGGTACGAGCTTGTCGCTATCCTTAAATACCCGGCCGGCATTCTTCCAGCTGCTGAGGGATGTATCTCCCGCTTTTTTATAGAACAAATAAATAAACGTGTCCGAACCTCTTTTAGGGTCTCCCGCCAAACCAAACACGATTTGGTAGCCGTTATAGTTTGCCACGGTTCCATCCGCATTTTGCAGCGGCCAAGTATCCCAAACATCCATTTCGATTTTGTTGCCATTCTCGTCGTACTTGACTGCGGAAGGAATGTTCTTGATGGTGGAAGCATCGAACGCCGGCACTTTGAATTGTTCACTCTTCTGCTGTTCCGGCAATTTCAACATGTCAGCGCGTGTGATATGGGAAAACCCATAGCTATCATTAAAATCGCTGCTGTTTTTATCTTTTGCAAATGCTTGAGTCCCGCCTCCTACCAGTAATACGGCGGTGAAGGTTACAGCTGTCGCTTGTTTCATCATTCTTTTGAAATTCATAATCTGACTCCTCTATGATTAGTATTTGGTTTCCTCAAGATCAGATCGAAACATCCGATCATGTTCTACCGCTCTCCCCCCTTGTTCTGTGCTCCCTTTATTTTAATGAATACGCGTCGCTGCGGACATGTTGTATATTGATGTATCTACGGGTTTATATTGATCCAGCTATGGCTTCTCCGACTGTTCCCATAGCTTTTGGAGCTCCTGCAGCAATTGATCGCGGGTAAACTGGTTGCCTACGTAAGCCTGCATGGCATAACCAAGCTCCTCTCTTACCCTCGGAGGAAATTTGAACCAATTCCAGGACAACGTTTTGTTCTCTTCGGTGTACCGGATAATATCATTCACGAGCGCTCCCGAACGATCCGTTTCTATATTTTTAAAAGCTGAAATAAACTGGAATTGCTCCTTCATAAACGTTTTACCTTTGTCCGAAGAAACCATCCAGTTTAAAAATTTCTTAGCTTCCTTCTTTTTCTCCGGCGAAGAAGCTTTGTTTACCGCCCAGTTGTTGGATACGCCTATCGGCAGGGCATCGTTTCCCGCATCATCATTAATCGGCATAGGTAAAAAACCGATGTTCATATTCGGCGTGATTTGATCAATCTTGGATTGCACCCAGTTTCCTTGCTTCAGAATCGCCGCTTTTCCTGTGGCAAACAACTCAACTTCCGTATTATAGTCTGTGGTCAGAAAATCCTTATTGCCGTATTGAACGGTCAAATCCAGCATACGAATGACACCTTCGAACCTTTTGTTGCCTGCGATCGTTTGCGTCCCTTCGTTTAATTCTTGAATAAAAGCATCCGGATCATCCTGCTGGGCGAAAGCAATATTGAGCAGCAGAACGAAGAACCAGCTGTCCGAATAGCCGACTGCAAACGGGGTAATGCCTGCGGAATGCAGCTTTTCCACCGCCGCCTTTAATCCGGTAAACGTTTTTGGCGGCGTCTTGATCCCGGCCTTTGCGAATAGATCCTTGTTATAAATAAAGCCATAACCTTCAAAATTGATAGGCATCCCGTATGTTTTCCCATCCAGCCTCATCGGCTCAAGCGCAGCAGCATAGGTATTTTCCACCCAGGGTTGATCGGACAAATCCTCCAGGTACCTTTTCCACATTACCGCTTCTTCATAGCCGCCGTTCGGAAAAATATCCGGGCCTTTGTTTGCCGCAAATCTCGCTTTTAATTCCACCAGGTAGTTCGCGCCGCCGCCAAAGGTTAGCACATTCAGCTTCACGTTCGGATTCTCTTTCTCGTATTCCCTAGCCATTTGCTCGAACTGCGTGGAAATTTCCACTTTCGGATTAAGCACCTCCAACGTGATGGTCGGTTCCTCCGTTTGAGTATCCGGTTCCTCAGCCACTCGATTGTCCGTCCCGCAAGCAGCAAGCGATAAAGTCAGCAGCACGGCTAACATCCATTGGAAAACCTTGCTTTTCATGATTTCCCCCCTTTTCTTTTTATAGCCTTAAGGAAGCTATTGCACGTTTTTTAATTTCCGGTTCGCTTCTTCATTCCGATATTCCAGCGGCGTCATGCCGACGTTTTTCTTAAACAGCCTCGAGAAGTAATTTTCATCCTGATATCCGAGCTTTAGCGCGATCGAATACATCTTCTCATCCGTTTCGCTTAACCACTGCTTCGCCTGATTAATTCGCAATTGCATCACGTAGCAGGACAGGGTCATCCCCATTTCCTGCTTGAAGCGCCGCGAGATATGCTCACGGCTTAGGAAAAACCGGTTCGACAGCTTGTCCAAGCTCAGCTCCTCCATATAATGCTCGTCCACAAACGCGACAATGTCATGCATGCGCCTTGCATCATCCAAATCCGCCAAACGATGGATCGCTCTGAACTTTTGTTCGGCCATTGCCTGCTGCGCAGCTTGAAAAGCTTGAGGGAGCTCTTCCAACGATTCGATTTCAGGGCCGCTAACGAGACGAACGGGAATATCAAATTGCTGGGTAATCCATTCCTCTACCTTAAAGAACTGGCCCTGACTAGACAGGATCACACAGACATTTGGCTCGTTCTGAAGGGCATAGGCATTTCCCCGCTCCTGTGTAACCAGTTCATCGGCCAAAAGCTGAAGATAAGGACCCCAGTGGTGCGATTGGTAGAAATACATCAACGTTAGATCGAATGCATCCGCTCGCGGTAATGATAAGGCAATTGGAGTGGAATCAAAAGGCTCACCCTTGCTGGCTGAGGTTATTTCCCGGTTTAAACGAAACGTCTTAACCTCATCATAGAAACCCGATTCCGAATTGCGGCGCTCTTCCTCTCCTTGTTCCCAGGCTTGTATCGCTCCCTCCAAGGTTTCATTCAGCATGTCTTCTTCGATCGGCTTCATCAAATAATCAAAGCATCCGTGCTTGAACGCTGTACGCATAAAAGTATAATCGTCAAACCCTGAAATCATAATGACTTTTCCCGGGTAGGCGTTCGCATCCAACCATTCGATTAAATCAATCCCGTTACTTCTGGGCATTTTGACGTCAGTCATGATGATTTCCGGACATTCCCGTTCAATCAGCACTTTCGCCTCTGCACCGTTTTTGGCTTCCAAAACCTCGGTAATCCCGTGTTTTTCCCACTGTCCCAGGAACCGAATGATTTTTCTAACATTGGACTCATCATCTACAATAAGAGCTTTCATATGTCAGTCCTCCTTTAAGTAGAGCGGAATCACCAGCCGCACGGAGAACCCTTGCCCCTGCAACGTATCCAGTTCGATTCCCGCCGTCTGATCATAATGAAGAATCAAGCGATCATGAATATTTTTTAAGCCGATATGCTCAAGTGAATAGCTTCCTTCGTTCACCGGCGCGTAGATTTTGCTTTTTAATGCCGTCAGCTCATCATCCGTCATGCTGGATCCGTTATTTTCGACGACCAGATTCAAATATTCACCCCGTGTTTCACCGTGGATTCGCAAGGCAGCATGCTCGCAGCCCTCGTCATAACAATGTTTAAAGAAGTTTTCGACGAGCGGCTGCAAAATCATGCTCGGAACCGGAATAGCCAGAATGGCCTTCGGCAAATCGATCGAATAGCTAAAGTCGGTTTGAAAGCGTTCCTCCTGCAGGTTCAAATACGCTTTAACATAATCCGCTTCACTCCGAACCGTCGCCTTCTGATCCACGCGAATGGAGTAACGCATCATTTTGGATAAGGAGGTAATCAGCTTATATACTTTTGGAGATTCTGAGAATAGGGCCACCGCAGCAATCGATTGCAGGGAGTTGAATAAAAAATGCGGATTGATCTGGGACTTTAGCGCCCTGTGCTGATTCTTCCTGTTCTCGAGCTCCAGCTTGTACTCCCGGTCGATGTGACGGTTAATCCGATTCATCATCTCCTTGATATGCCTTTCCAGACTGCCGATTTCATCCTCCCTCTGATCGTCAAAGAGGGCATGCATATTCCCGCCTTCTATGCTCAGCACTTTTCGGCTAAGCAGCTTGATGGGACGTGTAATCTTGTATGAAATAATCGCGATCATTAACAAGCCAAGGACGACCACAATGACACCAACGATGATGTTCGTGTAGGCGGTTTTTCGCACATTTTCAAATAAAAACTTACTTGAGGTGATCTTCGTAAAATGCCATTCCTTTATCGGTTCATGCAGCGTTCTGGAAAAGACAATATCGCCGTCTGAAGAATATGCGCCTTCGGCCGACGCATCGATTTTCTTCTGTAATTCGGTTGGAACGGACTTGCCTATCAGCGCTTCATCGCTTGCATAGATGACTTGGCCGTTCGCATCGGATAGCCATACGGTTTCTTTGTTTTTTTGAAGATAATGATCCGTTATGCGGGCGATCTTGCTCAAATCTATGTCGATCGTAATGATGCCAAGAAATTCATTCGATAGTGTATCCATCATTTTGTGATGAACCGTCAACACAACCGTTTTATCCGATTGGGGCAAGCTCGAGGTATTGTTATAATTCTCGATCCGATGAGGCGGTTCGATCAGATAATTCTTTTCAGAGCTTATGAGCTTCTGCATCGAAGCCTGCTTCATAAATTCCGGCTTACGCTTCCGGGAGCTCAGCAGGGTATTATAAACGGTAAACGAGCTGTTTCCTTCGTCGATGTAAAACCGAACCTGCCGTATTTCGCTCCTCATTAAATAGAAGGTGGTCATGCCTTTATAAATTTCAAACTGATTGAAATAGTGGGACCGATCAAAGCCCTGTTCAAAAACTCGGAATAAGTCTGGATTTCGGTATAAAATATACGGCAGATTCACGATGTCATCCAAATATTGCTCCAGTTCTTCCGAAGCCTGCTGCATTTGTTCGCTGCTGTTCTCAAGTTCATGCCGTTCCACATTCTGTTTCGTTTGCCAATAGATCAACAGTACGGATAGAAAATACGGAACGATAATAAAAAGAAGCAGCATGATTAATAAGCGGTTTTGAATGCTTTTCACAATAATGCCCCTTTTCTTCTTAAAGGCTTAGGTTACATTATAACTTTCATGTATAACGAATGGTTTCTCCAATAGCTGGTAAACACTATTCGCAATAACCAAACAAATTGAAGGGGCTGTCCCCTAAGTAGATGAATCTACTTGATGGGCAGCCCCTAAATGAACAGGTAATCCTTATTCGTTTATACGGTTAATTAGATTCAAAATCATCTGCGCACTTTCCGCTCTCGAGCCCTTAGCGACCGGTGCAAAAAGCTCATTCGTGCGTCCATTCATGAGTCCAAGCTCGGCTGCCGTTCCAATTGCGGTTCTTGCCCATTCTGGAGCGGCGGCCGTGTCTGAAAAGCGCCCATCGCTTAGAGCCGAACCTGCCTGCTTCTTCACCTTGTATTCATGGGCTCTCACAAGCATTGCCGCCATTTCCTGACGGGTAATCGAAGCGTTTGGCACAAATGTGGTTGCGCTGACTCCGTTCACGATCCCCGCTTGCTGGGCAAGAGCTACCTCGCTCGCATACCACTTCGCTGCAGGTACATCCGTAAACATCGGCGCGGCTTGCCCCGTAATCCCAAGCGCTCGTACAAGCATCGCTGCAAACTCTGCACGTGTAACGGCTTGGCTTGGATTATAGCGTTCAGCGGATACGCCTTGAATGAGCTGCTTGGCCGCGAGCTCTTTCACCGCTTTGGCTGCCCAATGGGTTTGCGGCAGGTCGATGAACGACTTATCGTATTCCAATATCGCATACTTGCTAAAATGATGGACGGAAGCCGTCAGCCTGCCATTTGCCAGCTTGCCTCCTATATATTGCAGCTTGCCGTCGTCCGCAATATAGTAAATGCCAAGCAAGCTTGCATCTGCTTGCGGATCTACCGCAAGGGAGATGGTGAGCGGCTGGTCAAACTGGCTTAACGTAACCGTTTCGCCCGCTTCCGTCGTCATCGTCAAGCTGAAATCGAGAAGCTCGGCACCAGCCAATTGCAATTGTGCGCCAGCTTGGCTGCCCGCATTTGCGAGTAGAGCGGCCGCTTCATTGCTAGTTGCTGCCTTGGCCGTCAACGAGATCGTACTTTTACTCACTTGATCTGCCGGAAGCAGCTTCGTTAAATCTTCCAGCACCTTAGCTGGGATGCTGACCGCTAGGTTCAGAGCATCCACTTTAAACGGAGCGCCAGCGAGCAGCTGCGCCGTGTTACCTGGTAACACCAACTCTTTCAGCTGACCATTCGTTTCAATAATAACCTCACCGTTCGCGTTTTTATCCGTTAACTGCTTATCGGTGATTTGGACCACGCCAGGCACCTCAGGTGACGGTGCTGCTGTTGGCGTTGGAGTCGGCACCGGCGTAGGCACTGGAGTCGGTGTCGGCGTTGCCGGCTGCGTCACGTTGATGACATACTCGGTCATTTTGCCGTCATAGCTTGCCGTTATCGTTGCGGTGCCCGCTTGCAAGGCCTTAACGGTGCTGCCGTCTACAATCTCCACCGTATTGGTGCTGCTGCTCGTAAATTCAGCTTCCCCGGTCACATCTGTTGAGCTGCCGTCACTATATACCGCGGTTAGCTTGGCTTTAGCCGACTGACCTGGGTTCATTTGCGCTTGCAGGCCGCTCAGCTCCAGCTTGCTTAACGTGATTTCCGGCTCATTGGCCGTAACCGTCACTTCATATTTTGCGCTGAAGCCCTTGTAAGTCACAGCTATTTCCGCTGTACCTTCCTTCTTCGCGCTTACCAGACCCGCTTCGTTAATGGCAACAACTTCCTCATTCGAGCTGGCAAAAGCAAGCCCGGTCAGAATGACCTCTTTCCTGCCTGAGCCATACACGGCTTCCGCTACCGTCTGATCCGCCGCGCCGACCTGAAGCGCCGTTTTCCCTTGCAGCATTACGCCTTGCAGCGCATCCGTTACTGTAATGATGCTCTCGGCAAAAATAGCCGGGTAACCGCTAACCGTCGCTCTTACCGTTGCTTGACCCGGCTTCACCGCCGTTACCACGCCTTCTGCATTTACCGTAACCGCGCCCTCCGGCGTCGATTGAACAACGGACCAAATCAGCTCTTTCGCTGTTGCATGATCCGGCAGCACGGCAGCCTTCAGCGTCATCGATTGACCCGCTTCAAGCGCAGCGGATGCTTGATCCAGCGTAACCGTCTCCGGCTCCACCTTCGCGATCGCAAACCGGTCAATCTCCCGGCCATCCACCGTTCTGCCTACGACAACCATCTCGTCTTTGGTGATTTCAACCGCGGTAAAGATTTGAGCATCCTCGTCAAAAATCTTTTCCTGCCAGTAATGCTCGGTTAGTGCATAAAACTTCGGACCCGACGAGCCGCCGATGACATAACGCGTGCCTTGTCCTTCGGCAACCTTCTCTCCGCCCTTCATCGGGTACGAGCGCATGTAAATATGGTCGTGTCCGTTCATGACGAGATCTACGCCATGCTTATCGAAGACCGGCACCCAAGTCGACTGGACCTTTTCATTGGCATAAATGCTGCCATAGGGTCCTTGGTGAAAGAAGATGACCTTCCACTTTTTATCCGACTTCGCTAGATCCTCGTCCAGCCACTGCGCCTGTTCATCGAAGATTGCGCTAGACATCTCCGTGTTCATCACGACAAAATGCGTATCCTTCACGTCAAAGGAATAGTTCGAGCCTTTTACGCTTGCCGCGCCGTTTTGCGGATTATGGAACTGAGCCAGGTAATCGCCGGCACCATTCGTCCCCATGACTTCATGGTTCCCGATGATCGGAACAAGCGTCGTATTCATCAGCTTCTCCTGAGCAGCTTCAAACCACCAGTCCCATTGCTCCTGCTCATACCCTTTATCAACGATATCTCCCGCATGAACGAGCATTTCCGCATCCGGCATGTAGGCCGCAGCTTTCTCTAGCGTATTGCCCCAAAGCGCGAAGCCCGCCTTCGAGTCGGCCTGAGAATCGCCAATGAACAGGAATTTCATCGTATCGCCTGCAGCTGCGCTTGTTCGGAAGGTTCCTTGGCTGCTTACATTCGTCTTGCCGTCGCCAACACGGTACACATAAACCGTATCCGGCGTTAGCTGAGCGGCTTCCGCTTTATGAACGCGCAACGTTCCGTCATTGTTGGTGTTATAAATCGAGCTTGTACCTGCGATCTCAGTTACATTGTTATCCTCAAAGCTTGTGAATTCCGACTGCTTCACCAGCTCAACAACCGTATCCGCCGTAAGCGGGTCCGTCTGCCAAGTAAATTGGCGCGAGGTGCTCGGATCAGCTCCCATCGTCACATTCATGTTGCGCGGCGCAGCCGTTCCCGCATAAGGCGCCACCTTAAACGTCATGACCGGGCTGTACGCACTGCCTTTTACCGCCTGCACGTTATACGTCCCTGCCGCCTCAGTCGCTGCAGTCGTCGTCAGCATACCGTTCGCGCTTGAGCTCGCATCCGCCACCTCGACTTGATTAATCAGCAGCTTCGCGCCTTCAACAGCCGAGTCACCCTGCAGCTCTGTTACTTTGAAGTCTGCCGCAAAGCCCATGCCGATCGCAAAATGATCCCAGATCAGCTTCAGCTGCGTCTTAACGGTCGCTTGCGCCGCAGCGCCGACGAAGCTGATTGGAGTACCTGTGCCTTCCGTAGAAAGGACAGCGCCTGAAGTATTTTCAATGACCAGCGGCTTCGTCACTTCCACCGCCGCCTGCTCGAGCGTCAGCGGACCGATATAATCATTGCGGACCGTATATTGAATTTGGCCGATGAGATCGGTATCCGCAAGATTAGCCTCATTAATATTTAGCAGATCTAATCGTACAAGGCCTTGCGCCTCGTCGATCACCGGCTCCAGCTGGCCCTCCTGCACCTTGCTGCCGCGGATGACTTGGAGATTTTTAACCGCTGCGGGATCAAACTTGAAGGCAATATGCCCTTCCTTCAGCTTGCTTGCTTTCTCCGCATGAATATTCAACGTATACGTATGGCCTGCGTACACCTCGCTAGGCGTATCGTATACATAATAGGGCGATCCCAGATTGACCATGAAGTACCATTCTTTGATCGTCTGATTGCCCGCCATGTCGCGGATGGCCATCTTCACCTTGTGACGCCCTTCCGCAAGCGGAATGGTCGGTTTATACGTGATGAGGCCTGCCGGCGGATGGAAGCCGTGCCCTACGAGCTGGTCATCCACATAGACGCGTGTCTTGGCAGGATCAATTAAAGTCGTGCCGGGATGCTGCACAGGATCATAACCTGCATCCTCGCCGTGAACCGCAATCGTCGGCGTTGCCGTCTTGATCACGGCATTCTCAGCCGGATAAATATCTTTGAACACAGGAGGCGTCGTATCCTCCTCGAGCGATCCGTAGAGGGCACGGATATCATCGATATAGAGCGCGCCGTCCGTCTTCTTGACGTTGCTGGTTTCCATGTAACGGACAGGCATGTCCATCGTGAGCGGCGTTGCTTTGCCTTTTGGCACAGCCACCTCTACGTATTTCCACCCCGTCCAATTCACGCCGCTGACATTATCCGTAAAATCAAGCGGAATAGCGGCATTGTTGCCGTCCCTTAGCTGGGCGCGCAGCCAGTGCTTCTTCCCGTCCCCATAAACCCACATGCTGAGCTTCTCCGGGTAACCGGGAATTTGAATGCGGTTTTGCGTAGAGGAGGCTGCCAAGTAAGCGCCCGAGGTGCCCGTCTTGCCGATAAAATCATACTCCAGCTTCAGCGCCTTATTCCCGCTTCGCACAAAGTCCTGATCCGTCACTTCGACGATTCTCGCGTAGTTTGCGGCAGCGCTGGATGCGATATAGTTGCCTAAGCCGGACTCAAAATCCTCCAACATCACAGGCGGCAGACCGACATTCACCTCGAACGAGGTTTCCACATTGCCGTATTTTACGAAGATTTTGCCATGCTGCCCGTTCTCCGTCGTCGCTTGGAACACACCGTTCTCGTCTATAGTTCCGATATTGCCTTCCACGCGCCATTCAAAATTACGATTATTCGCCTGCACGGTTTGACCATTGTGCAAAGCCTTCACGGATAAAGTTGCCGTTGCTCCTGAGGTGTAGGTCTTCATGACATCCGGAAATTGAAGCGCCGTAAGCTGATCGACAACCTCAATTTCTCCCTTTCCTTGCACAGCGCCGGCCGTCGCCGTAACGAAGCCTGTCGCGGCAGCCGTACCTGCCGTAAATACGCCGTTTGCATCTACCGTTCCGAGCGACGGATCTACCTGCCAAGAGAGCGTATCCGAGTAAGCGGCCGGATGGCCGTTGGCATCGACTCCTGCTGCTTTAAAGGCGTACGAAGCGCCTTTCAAAATACGCTCCGCGCTCGGCTGAACCGCCAGCTTTGAAGCGGTGTTAAGCTCCGGGGCTGTGTTTACGAGCAGCAAGCTGTTGCCTGTCTTCCGCTCGCCGCCATCGGAGCCTTGGTTCAGCATCTGAATCTTGCCCGTTCCCGGCAGCTTCGCGACGAACGTGGAGGAGCCGCCGCCGTCAAGGTTCATGCCGTTAACGACGCCCATGTCCTTTAACACTTTCGCAAGCTCATCGGTTTCAACGCCCTCGCTGAAGCCCGGCGCCCTTCCATCGATCTCGAAGAGGACAATGCTGCCATCGGCCTTCGTCCCGATCGCGGTACGAGGATGCACACCCGCCGGTCCTACGGTTAACTGCGGAATGCCGTCCTTCACGAGAGGACCTTGGCCGCCAATAGCGACCGTTACCTCGCTCCACTCGCCATCAAGGGCAAAGCTGGCCGTCAGCTCATCGCCAACCTGAAGACCTGCCACTACTACACGTGATGTGCCGGAGGCGGATAAAACAACTTGTCCTTGAGCAAGCGCCGTATCTCCTTGATCCTTGCGGAGCTCAGCGACCTTCAGCTTCATCGTCTGCCCGCTTTTCACGTCTCCTTCGATAATATCCAGCACGACCTCGTCGCCCAGGTTCGTCGACTTCGTCGAAGTATTGTAATCCGCCGTGTAGAGAACCAGATGGTTCGTGTCCCGGTAACGGTTAATGCTTGTCAGATTGGTGGTCACCCCGCCGACCGTGACCGTCTTCGTCAGCTTTGGCGCGCCATAAATCGAGGAACCATCGGCTTTCAGGCCAAAAGCATACGAGGAAATGGCGCTATTCAGAATGCGCCCCTCATCCATAAACAAGCCGTTCGGCACGCCCGTTGCGAAGCCGCTGATTTCATAGAAATCGCCATTAATTCCGGCAATGACGCGGCTTCCCGGCGCATCTGCATGAGCGGCCATTTCGGTCACGCCCTTCATGCCGTACACTTTACCGTCCTTGGTGCCCGCACGCAGCTCCAAATTCGGATTTTTCGGATCAAATGAAACCGCATGTATTTTTTGCAGGCCTCGCTCATTCTCCATATCCATCCACGTATACACCGCACCCGGTGCGAGCTCCGTCTGGCGGATGTCGATGACCTTGCCATATTCCGTTGTTGGAAGCTCCGTAATAGCGGCATTAACAATGAATGCCGGCTGGAATAACGAGATTAATAGAGCAAAGATGATGAATGCATGCGTTTTTCGCAGGTACCTACTCACAATTCAATTCCTCCTAGTGAAATTTCGCTGCCCGTCACGCGGACAGCATTCTAGAAGTAATCTTAATGATAGAGTATGAGGGGGGTGTTAGTGGGGGGTTAAGAGATTGTGAAGGGCCGTAAATTCACGATTTCTTTACTCAAATGTGCAACAGAGATAATAATCATGCAGTACTGTGAGGATATCATCCCGGAAGAGGAGTGATTCAATGCGAATTGCCGTGTTCTCAGACACTTATGTCCCGCAGATCAATGGCGTTGCTCTTACTTTGAAGCGATGGACCGATTATTTGTCCGACCATGGTGTTGAATGCATACTGTTTGTGCCTACCGCACCGGAACCATCCTATGAAGAAGAAGTGTGCAGGCTCGCCAGTATTCCTCTCCTGCTCTATCCGGAACATCGGTTTGCCATTCCCAATTTGCTGCGGATTCGCCATCAGCTTGCCCGGTTCAAGCCTGATCTTGTCCATATCGCCACCCCCTTCAACGTCGGACTCGCCGGTCTGACTGCCGCCCAGAAGCTGCACATTCCTGTAGTCGCCTCTTACCATACCCACTTCGACCATTATCTGGACTCCTATCGTTTTCCGTTCGCCCGGGCGTGTTATTGGCCGTATATCAAATGGTTCCACCGTTCCTGCAGCGCCATATTCGCGCCTTCGCTGGAGACGATCAACAGACTAGAAGACAAAGGGCTGCGCAATCTTGCTTTGTGGACCCGAGGGGTGGACTGCGATTTGTTCACGCCCGAGAAACGATCGGACCGTATTCGCGAGCTGTACGGGATTAAGGAGCGGTATCTGCTCCTATTTGTCGGCCGTCTGGCGCCGGAGAAGGATTTGGATATCCTGCTTCAACTCATGCATCAACTGCCTGAAGAGATCCGCGGACAGGTCCACTGGCTCATCGTCGGCGACGGTCCCATGATGGAGCAGGCCAGGCAGGAAGCTCCTCCGAATGCAACGTTCGCCGGCTACCAAAGCGGAGAAGCGTTAGCGGAATTTTACGCCTCCTCGGATCTGTTCGTGTTTCCTTCTTCGACCGAAACATTCGGTAACGTCGTGCTCGAGGCAGCGGCGTCCGGTCTTCCCGCTATTGTCGCCGATAGCGGAGGCGTGACTGAGATTGTTCAGCATGGGAAGACCGGGATGCATGTAAAGGCGAGAAAAACGGAAAGCTTTCTAGCTGCCTTGACCGATTGGATTAACCATCCGGGTGAATGGCAGGAATTCGGGGTAAGGGCCAGAGCTTACGCGCTCACGCGCACATGGGACCTCGCGATGGAGTCGATTTACACACGCTGCCTGCAGATCGCAGAAACGGAGCATAATCAGCTGGCTGCCGCAAGACAGACGATCGCAAACATGCTTGAAGAAGGCGAAACTGCTTGAAGATAGAACGGGGTATGTTCACATCTGAGCTTCATTAGGAGGTACAGGGATATGGATACCGGAACACATCTTCTGACTGGCGCCACCTTGGGCGGACTGGCGATTTCGCTTGCCGATCCCGCTCTCTTCAATCATTCGACCGTCGCTTACGGATTATTCGCGGCGACCATCCTTGGGTCGAACGCCCCTGATTTCGATGCCGTCATTCGTATTCGCGGGTATAAGTCGTACTTACAGCATCATCGGGGCTTCAGTCATTCGCTGCTTATGCTTGCGGGGTGGCCAGCTGTCCTCGCCCCCTTGATTGCTCTCGCATTTCACGCCTGGGCCTATCTGATCCCGATATTTCTATGGACGATGGCCGGGGTCGTGTTTCACGTCTTCCTCGATTTTTTCAATGCATACGGCGTGCAATGCTTCAGACCGGTCTCACGAAAATGGTTCCACGCGAACACCATTCCGATCTTCGATCCGATTCTGTTCGTTCTTCATGCTGCGGGGCTGCTGTTATGGCTGTTCGGCGTCTTCGGAGCAACGGCTATTTTCCCGTTCGTCTATGCCCTGACCTTTCTCTTTATCGGATGCCGTATCCTGATCGGCCGCATTATGCTGCATCATGTCCGCAGGCGATACGGAACTGCCGGATATTCCTTCCTAGTTCCGCGCGGACTCCCCCACAAGTGGAAATACGTCCATGAAACCGGGCAGGCTTATATCACCGGCTCGATTCGCGGGTTTATGTTCGAGGAAGAAGCCATTTTCGAGAAAGGGGAACAGAACGATGTAATTCAGGCGGCGATGGGCAACGACGGAGTACGCACGTTTCTCCATTTCACGCATCATGTTCATATCTCCTGCCAGAAGCTTCAGAACGGATATCGGGTCGAGCTGCGCGACATCCGGTTTCGACACGGGCGTGATCTTCCCTTCGGTATGGATGTCACGTTAGATGAACGACTGCAGGTGACTGGGGACACGATCGGGTGGAGGAAAAAGATTTGGGAGCCTCCTTTTGCTTGATGATTGGCAAGGTTGAGGGAGAGGTATTTTAGAGAGGGCAGTCGAAAGTGGGAAAGCAGAAGGGAGTTTGAGAATCTTTACGGATTCTCATACCCTTCTGCTTTTTCTTTTCTGCTTACTGTGAGCGCATTGCACTGCGCATGGGAGGAGGGTTATCGTAGAAAATACTTTCCAAAATGCTACAACGTACACATAATAACACAGACATCTTAACTAAGGCATTTTATTATTAATTGTTGATTTTAACTAAAAGAAAATCACCAACTGCAGACGGCGATTAATATGTAATTGATAATTTATTACCAACAAAAACCGCCCACTGAAAAAGGCGGTTAATTGACTTATTATACCCGTTTTTTAAAGTAACTTTATTTCTGCAGAGGTACAAAATTCATCATTTATTTTGATTATTGAAATAATAAATAACCGCAAAAATATCATGTAATTCTGATTGTGTATCATTTCACCATCGTCACTTTTGGGCTGTGTATGGCTGTATTTGTTTCTTAAATCTAATCCGTTGTTAAATTGCGATTTGTTAAGCGTATAGTTGATATAGTCTTGTTCAGGTCTTGAAAAGAGCGTACATTCAAATTCAATTACAGTTCTCTTCTCAAGATCATCTATAATTTTTCTTCCTGACTCCGAGTATCTCCAATAACTGATTACTTCATTAAAATAAAGATCTTTAAGAATCATAATAAGTAGCAAGTCATTAAATATTAGATTCCCTACTCCATCCATAACCAAATATCTATGATCCAAGAGCCAATTAATACTCGAGATATTGTAGTCTGAGTAGTCGTTTAGTTTTATTTTCTCGTTGTGAATCAATTCAAAAAAGTTTTTATAAGATTTTTTTACTATTTCGTTATAACCCAAACCACTTTGATCAGAAAAAAGTAAAAAAGTCGCAGTCTTAAACTCTTCTCCCACACCGTATGCATATTTTCTTCCTACCAATGATGGGATGTTTTTATATATGAGATGTTCAGAGCGAATTTCAAGTAACTCAAAGTCAATTTGTCCCTCTTGAACAAATAATGAGAATTGTTTAAGAACTGATTCTAATGCCGGCATAATATTGGTGCATTTTTCAAGGAGAGTGGAATTAGCTGAAGGCATAGTGACTTTGAAGTTGTAAGCATTGAACTCAACCACAAGGTATTCTTCAAAAAACCACTCAATAACTTCTTCTAATCTAATCCCCATACTAAATAGTTGGTTGTAGTATCCCACCATTTGAAGTAATGAAAGGATATTCTTTTGGTCGAAAGCTACTCCTTTTGTATATGCATTTTGGGAAGAGGTAAACATATATCGCTCAAACACACCCATTTCGTTAAGTTTATTGACCAACGGACATCTCATTTGTAGATCAACAAGCTCAAACAAATAAATAAAATTGTTTAATAGGGTTGCGTATTCCTCATTTTCTTCAAGCCATTTTGTGCTATAGGTTGCGGTTATTGAATGATCTTCTGTAATTAAAATAACTTCCTTACTCTGAGATTTGGAGAAGCTAACTTTTGTTTCCATAACCATTCCCGAATTCCCATTGAATAATTGCTTTTCTTGTTCTACAGCCTTTCTTTTTGCTTTCAACAAGGTTTTCGGAGATATTTGAAGTTTATCTTTACTACTTTGTATATTGGCAATAAGCCGTAGGTAATTTATATTAGGATTATCACTATCAATGTATCTGCTTATAATAATTTCTTTGTCCTCAATAGTTAATTCTTTCGGGAAATATATCGGATCTTTTTCAGAAATATGTTTTAGTTCATATTTATCCAAAAGTAGTTTGGCCGATGAGATATCATTTAGCATATAGGCACTAATGATCCTACCAAAATGTTCTGTAATATGTTTATACTTCAGCAATTCGTATAGCGACACTTTTGAGGTATTTAAAATCTCCTTAAATTTTTCCTCAGTCACACTTTCATATACTTTGAATTTCTCGATTAATTCCCAAAAATCACTTCTATAATTAATATCAACATCACAATAAAGTGTAATAAGGCTATCATTGGTAATGGATTTAAATAATTTAGCTACAATCCCCAGGAATGTTTTCACTACATTCTCGTAACGAATTATATCGTCGATAGTCCAATCTGATAGGAATATTTTCTTATCAAAATACTTCTTAACATTATATAGTTCAATTACGTCGTTAATATCCTGCGCTTCTTTTCCTGCTTCATTCTCTTTAATGAGATTTTCACAATTTCTCAGATTACTACTATTCGACATATCTGTTATTGAATAAAACTTGACCTTTTCCATTATTTCATCTCCTGTAGATCCCTTATTTCAACTCCTGTAGGATTCACCAATAAAGTCTATTAATACAATATACCATAAAGTGGATAATGCAATTTGTTGATTGAGTATGTATACAACTCAACACTATATAACTATCCTGCCCTATCGTTACTTATCTCGATTAGAACACAGCATCACAACGCCATCCAATCGTATAACCCACTAAATTACACCATATTAACGAGATGGCCTATTAAACTAATTCGACGTAAATAAGGCTGTCGAGACTTACTCGACAGCCTTGAGCACTCCTATATTATGGGATTGCTCCATTCATACATTACGTTGAAGTAATCCGTCCAACCCCTAGTACCCTGCTAGCTAAATCAACCTGCTCGTGGTCCAATTCCACTTTTATAGGTCCTAGTCGCCGCTGTTCACGCCACTCCCGTAGATCCTCTTCCGTCTCTAGCTTTAGCTCGGCAATCTCTAAGGCTCGGTCGAACACATACTTTGAGGTGTATAAGAGCGTATAGATCCCACGTCCTCCCGGAACGATTGGTCTTTCCCGCTTTTCCCACTCACCTACTGTAAACTTCACATACAGCTTTTCTTCTGTGCCTGGTCTAGCTGGCCGCTCGGTAATCTCCTTACGCCGAACGACCCTCCAATCCACGATTTTACCGTACCAATGTATGCCAATCTCTCCACGTGACTCAAACTTCTTTAAAGACTGGTAGAGTGCCACGTATTCTAGCTGAGTGAGCAGCTTGTGATCGGAGATATTTTCGAGCGGTACATGATAAAACTTAAGCTGAAGTGCATCATCAAGCTGCTGCACCTCTCGGAGCGAGCCTACCAGAACATTTTTGCCAATTAGCTTATTCTCGTAATAATTTTTCGTTCCCCGCGGACGGGCGGAGCGCTCGTAGGCCTTCTCCGGACTGTCCATTATGATCTCATCCAAGAAAGCTTCCATCAGCTTGGTAGATTCCGGCAAAAACGGTAGCGCACCGACATTAATAAGCTCAATGCTTTTATAAAATTTATGCTCGCGATACTGCTCCTCATCATGATAAGGAAACAGCACATAAGCCCCGAACATGCTGCGCTCCAGCTCTCTCCCGCTTCCCTCTGAATATACAATGGCGTCACGGTAACGATGCATCGTGTTAATATCCGACTCCTCCGGTCCCGGAAGCTTGTAATCCCTTCGGTAAGGTGTCCCCTCATACGCTGGATTGAGTCGATACTTCGCATCAAAAATATACTTATATTCCGCATCGGAATCGTTCTTCTTCAATGTCAGTACGTTGTCGGGTCTTTGCGAAATCGTCGGTGTTTGCTCCCCGCTCGGCAAGGTGTTGTAGTAAAGCGTAAAAATCTCGCCGTTCTTCGGATTACGGTAAACCATCTTCGCCTTCTGCGATTTGTCTAGTGTTACAAACACGCCCGTGCGATTCACTTTAATAATATCTTGCTTCAACAGCTCATACTTACGGCTCAGCAGATCATGAATTTTGAGAAAGCACCAGTATTCATAGAGCTGTGCCAGATCCTTCATCGACAATCGGAAAAGATCGCCCTGTATCGACAAGCCTTTCATCAGCATCAGATAGTTCCGATACACTTCCCGGTAACCAGGCGCCATCTGAAGCACAAGCGACACAGATAGCTGTCTCATCTCTCTCACGTTTAAAAAATCAAGCTTTAGCAGTCTTTGCAGCTGCGATTGCATATCGTTCAGCTTCCGTGCCAGCAACGGATCTTGAAGTCTGCCCTTTTCCGTTAGTCGCGCCTTCAAGTCCTTGAGCTTATTAGCAATGCGAAGCAGAACCCAACGAATAAAGCGGTTCTCGTTCGTATCGTAATCCACATGCCGCCTCGTCTCAATCGCATGGCTCGGGTAATAACGTTGACCGTTCATTGGAATAAAACCAAGCTTATCATCCTGTACCAGCAGCTGCGGGCGCTTGGTCAGATAGGAAATACTCTCCTTCCCCGTCTTTTTCAAACGTCCCGCTTCCACTACTCGGTTCTCCACCTGGTGCTTAGAGTGAGGCGAGCTATTGATCCGTTCTACCGCCTGTACAAGCTGACCGAATACATGCTGAAGTATCGTGAAGAACTCGGTCAGACTTTGATGACGCGTTTCTTTGAGGCCCGTCAAGTTGTACGTTTTGCGCAGAAAATCAAATGACAGATTATAGATCTGTTGATTAACGTCATTTAGTATCATTTGATAATCATTTTTGTAATCCATTTTGGCAGGAAAGATCTCAAACTGAAGCTGTAAAATAGCCTTTCCATTTAATCGCAGCTCAAGATCAGTCAGCCCGACCTCGTTATGAAAGTTCAAAACGCCTGATAGGATCATACTGCCCAGCGGTTTGACTGCTTGCCTCAAATAAACATTCTCATGGTAAAAGGTAAGCGGAATGTCCTGCTTTTTTTCAATGACAATCTCGTAGGCCTGTGTTTCATAAAAGAGCGGATAGCTCGGTAAACCCGTCTTCCAATCTGATAGCTCCTTTGTCTCTGGATGAAACAAAGAGATCTTTGCTACTGAAAGAGCGGCCGAGGGTGTAGTTAATTGCAATTGTGCTTCTATGAGCTGATTGTCCGCGGATCGATGCAATTGCAGCGTATCTACTGTAGGATGGAACGGCTTACCCTGTATATACAAATTAAACAGGTTCGTTTCAACCCGGAGCAGTTCAACATTCTGATTAAGAGAGCCAATAGGAGGTGAAGCCATCTTCCTCTAACCTCCGCAACATAAAGGCTATTTTCCGAGCGCTCATCGGGTATTTGGCCCTTTCTTCCGGTTCATTCGCGATCCACTTCATATAGAGATCGGAGGCATCGTCCATCAAGTTATTAACTGACAAAGCTTTGCCTAACGCTTCCTGCATAAGCAGAAGGAGTACGCGCTTAACCGAGGAGCTGCTGCCTTGCACGCGTGGTAATATTTTCTGCAAAAGCTGCAAATCAAACGCGTCATCTTCACTCATCAGGCTGAACCGTTCGTTATAGATCATATAGAAGCAAACGGCATCGCGTATACGAAATCCAACATGGGAATGAATTTGCTCCAAAATGCTATTTACTTTAACCAGCTTCGCAGTCACTTGCTTAACCAGACCTTGATAATCCCCGTAAGCATCAATGAGCTGTAAATATTCACTGCGTAGAAAAGCGTTAGTGGCCTCTGTAGTAGCAGCCTCAGACGTAGCACCCGCTTGATCAGGGAACTGTTCCAGATTAATATAGTTAAATTCGATCGTGTTCGCACGGTCAAGAACCTTTTTGCTAAAAGGATGCGTCGTCTCGTCCATATTCACCGTACCGATCAAATAAACATTGTCTGAGAGTGATAGATTTCCGTAGATCGGTTGATCTTCAGCAGCTAGAGTGTCCTTGTTAATAAGAGGCATCGTCACAATACGGTCACCCTGCCACTCCTGTGTTTCAATAATGCTGAGAAGATCGCTAAAATAATGCTCCACCCTAGCTAGGTTCATCTCATCTAAACAAATGAAATACGGCTTATGTCGATTACTCTCTTGAGAAGCCTCGACAAGCACCTCTGCTAACCTTCCGGGACGAAAAGCACCCGATAAATCCTTGTAGCCCAGAAGATCCGATGGATCACTCCAATCCGGCCGTACTGGGATTAACGCGAATTGATGATTATGGCTTAGAGCACCAAGCGCTTCTGCGAATAGTTTCACTAGCTTTGTCTTTCCGGTTCCGGAGACACCGGCGAGAATGACAAAAGGTTTTGTTTTGAGGGACAAGTATAGGTTCTCAATCAAGTCATCCGGAAAGTGAAAGCCTTTGTTACGAATGTAAGAGTTGATTTCTTGAATAGCAGCCTTAACTTGATTGTCATTCATAGGCAGTGGATCCTCCACATCTTCGAGGCTTAGAGTTACTGTGTAATTCAGCTGTGTAAATTCCGGCCAATTCGTTCCTGAAGATTTATCTTGGATGATTTGAAGGGCTTGAGCGGTAAAGCGAAACAAGTATCCCTGTTTTACTCCACCACCGGAATGTATAGGACCTTGAGCTATTTCTAGACCCATAATACTGGAAGCAAATTGAGTTAAGGGGATGAATGGCTCAAGCTGCACATACTCCACTTTCACAAGTCTTCCCGTCTGCTCCCAAACTGTGTTTACCATTGTCTCAGGCTTAGGAGCCTTTATTGCTGCCTCTAGTACATTACTGACAGATCGTAGTGCTCCATTTGCATAATGAAGTACAATATCGCCTGGTCTTACTTCATCCATAGTATCCCAATGATATTGCGATCGCCCGTTACTAGATTTAAAGGGCGCCCATAATAGGCCTCCTTCCTGCTCCTCACTTAACGTCATTCCTTGATTAACCCACCAAATCTTAGGAACAGAGGATGTTTCAGTTTGCATTTGATTCGTGGACAATAGCTTCATTCCATATTGATACGGTATGCCCGTTGAATAAAATTCTATATACTCTGATTGTTCATCAGGAACTTTAATCTGTTCCTTCTTTCCAGCCTCTTGTCGGTCCGAACGTTGGGAGGATATATAGTCATGAGTTGTCTTGAAAGCATGCATCATGAATGCCCGCAAATCTTTATTAGAGTCATACCTTAGCTGAAGAGCTGCCCGATCGGCAGACTTTTGGTTGATATTCATTAGAAGAGCACTATAGATTTGACCGTTGTATAATAGCTCTACTTTTTCACTCTGACCTAATGGTATCACTTCACCTTTATTGGCTTCTAAGAAATCACTATGGAACTCCATTGGAATGTGTGATCCATATTCGAATACGGACCAGTCCACTCTCTTTCTCCCAATTAGATTAGGAATAGTGGAATCCTTCCACCAGCTTCTTATTTGCTTAATCATGTATGCCTCCAGTTTATTATGTTGATTTATATAGATTTTATCTGGCTGCATTATGGATTTACTATCCAATCAACATACTCTCTTGCTCCAACCTCAACTCATAATTAATCATTGCTTCCAGTACTTTCTTTAACTCAGGATCATCCTCCGTTCCGAGCAGTTTAATCAATTTTTTCTTATAATTAGAATCAATAGATTCGGCAAAAGATCTATAATACTCCCATGTTCCATTGTCCATTAAAAAAGGCTGAAGTTCAGGTAACTCTTTGGATTTTAAATGTCGATAAATCTGAACTCCTCCATAATCTAGATCTCCCCAAAAATAATATTTGAAGTCTAAATTCTCCTGATAATTCAAAATAATAAACTCTCTAAACTTTTTGATAAACAAGCGTTTATCTGGCCCAGGGAAACCTCCTAAATATACAAATATGCAATTCCTGAACCTGTCAGTAAGTGAGGATCTATCTGGTCCTACTAATAATGGCTTTCCTTCTTCAACACATCGAACAAGCTCTTTAAATACAGCTTTATTCTCAATAATAAGAAGAGTATCTGATTGAATATCTATTATTTCCCCAAGTCGAATGGAAAGAGAATCTAATACATTACCATAAACAAAAGGAGTGTAATCTAGCACTCTCTCTTTTAGCTTCATTTTCATTGTGCCGCGGATCATTAATTCTTCAATTGACTTCAGTATACCAATCTCTTGAAGGACTTCCTCCTCTTCCATTTCATCCAATAAAACTCGTTCTTCATTTAGATACAACTTAGATTCATACCTTTTAAAAATGGCTACTACCCGACTTCTCACATATTTCTCAAATGTCTTACTGTTACCTAAATACCTTATACTGAACATCCTTTCGGGAATAGCAATTTCCCCATGAATATCTTGAATACCAGTCATCGCTTTAAATAATACATCTATGCTTTTCTCGTCTTTACCTAAATGAGCAGGTAGCTTTTTGTTATTCAACTGCTCCAGACAGTGTTCAATGTAATTTACAATCCATTTAATTGTGAAAGAGCCTTTAACTTGTATTAATCTCTGGACCATCGATTCTATATCATCACTCAATGGAATTCGATTCGCCATCTTATAAGCTTTCTCGACATGATCAAGATTGAGATATAAATTATCGATGAGATTCCCGACCTCGGACCGTACCCACTTGATCCGCACTACTCCTGATTTCTCCAACTCTATTGCCACTGCATTAATTGTATCTGTCTGCGAAGATAGTCCTTCTAGATAATAGTCTGGAAAATGTTCCTTGCCAAAAGGAAAGGAGACACGTCGTTGAACACGCGCCTCTTCTTTCCAATGCTTACTTTTCTCGTACTTGTCTAACAAAACATTAAGAAAATGTTGTTTGTATTTATCTAGCATTCGTCTCTTCCTCCACAAACTCTTGAGGGTCGAAAGCTTTGACAAACGTTTCATTTCTTATTCTTGTTACACAAAGATTACGATCCACCAAAGGAGCTATATCCGCAAGTTTATCTGTTGGAGCGGATATAATCATTTGAAGCCCCATGTTGCGAACTAACTTAATACATTCTTGAATCCGCTGGTGATCCATTTTACTAAATGCTTCATCAAATAAAATCAAACGTAAAGTGTTATTATGAGTCGGACTCTTCACGCGATACGTCTGTAGGAATGAGGCCAATACTGCAATGTAAAAAGGTGTTTGAGTTTCTCCACCAGACTTGGTGGCAATAACCTTTGAGAGACTTGACTCATTTCCTAACTCATCAACCTCTAATAAATCAAAATCAAGATAAGTACGATAATCTGTAAATTTAGTAAGGTTTTCCTCGAGTTCCTTAGCTTGTTCTGGAGTATTGGCATCTTCACCAGTATATATAATCTTTTGGAATAGCTGCTCAACAATCTCACCATGTTTCTGTAAAAATGAATCTGTAAATATACTACGACCATCCATCAGCATATCATCAGTTATCATTCTGTAATACTCTTTATACTGCTGATTCGGCTTGATATCGAAACGGTACTTTTTCCTACCAAATTGAGACAGTTTAAGTGCGTAATTCAACTCATCAATCTGTTCGTTAGCTATGTCGATATTTTCTTTTAACTTCCCAATAAAGTCTTCTTGGAACTCAATTGATGCTCGTTCTTTGGCTGCAAGGATCTGCTTCTCATAATCAGGTAACGTTGTATCTTGAAGACGCACCTTTTCTGCAGACCATGAATCGTTAGTAGGTTCTAAGTTATCTAATGAACCTTTATAATCTTTTGTGTATTCAGTTCTCAATCTTACTAGCCTTTCAAATTGTTTCTCTTTTATATTAATGGTTTTCTCGACCAAAACGGCAAGCTTTTGCTTTAACGCTGAGGGTTTGGCGGTTTGAGTTTTCATTTCTGCGTAATATGGTTCTCCTAAGGTCTTTCTCCACTCTGTTTGAAAATTGAACTCGATTTGCCTCTGTAAACCTTGGACAGTTTCCTCAAGAGACGGGATTTCACGATTTAGTCGATCTATTTCATTTTTCAACTCTCCAGTGAGTTCTCTAAGAGAATTACTCTTCTCAACTAATCTTCCTTCCCGGGCTTCTTCGGCATTAATTCCTTTTTCGAGTTCTTGTAAATAACTTAGATCAAAATGATCTTTCTCCTTACGAAGTGATAACCACACTTCATTCTGCGCTTCACGCTGATTCGCCTTCATTATCAAGCCATCTTCACTTGTTAAATGGATGATATCATGATCACTTAGATTAGGGACTTTTAACCAAGAATCGTATTGAGAGAGAACTGGCTTAATTTGTGGAAACAATACGTTCTCGATATTATAAACTTGATCCTCTGCTTGATTTAATTGAATCATAATAGATTGCCTGCCAATATAAGGCGTTTGATATATTCTAGGATTAATCTGTTTAGCTACATATCCAGAATAAGACATACATGTTGGAGTGATAGCAGTTTGATACTGCCTCAAATCCTCGACCTTTTCGCACTTCATTACCCTGCCTAGTAAATAATCCACGTAAGCTCTCGCCCACGAATGTTCGGTACTAACCTCTTCAGCTAAATTACCAGGGAGGACAGTTAGCTTCTTCTCAACTATTTTTCCGATATCCACTAATCCAATATCATAGAAGCCTCTTTCAAACTTCAACCGGTCGTAGATCTTTAAGGCTTCGTTAAAATAAATAGGATCTACAATTAAGTAAAATCGTTGTGTATTCAGATATCCCTCAATCGCATTCTTCCACTTATCATCTTGAATCTCTATCAGCTCACAAAATATTTCTACTTGAACACTTGTGTGGTAATTAGAAGATAACTCTTCAGCAATTACATTCCTCAGAGGAACCAACTCTTTGTTCTGGTACTGGGGAATGCCTGATTTCAGACGTATAATTCTTTCCCCTAGTTCATGCCTTTCAGTCATTAACTCATTAAGCTCTTTTCGAAGATAAATTTGCTTTTCTCTAAGTTCCTCTTGAACAGCATGTATGCTGGATTGAAGTTGGCTTAGTAGCGTATGATCAATTTCATAAGGAATTATTTTTAGTTTCCTTTGAAGTTCGTTCGTATTATGTCCCGCTTCAGATAATGTAAGGAACAGAAATTGTTCCAGCTCTTGTATTAGAACAGACCAGGAACGTACTAAACTAACCAATTGTTGATTAACTCTTATATTTGCACTCTCAGATATATCCAAATCCCTTTTAGCAGCCTCAATTTTTACATCAAGCAATTCAAGTTTACGCTTATCTTGACTTCCGTAATACTCCTGACGTAGCTTGTTAAGTTGCTCTTTGTTTTGGCACATCTCTATTTCAATTACTTCTATTTGTTTTAAAATCTCCTGATGATCGACTGTTTTCAGCTTCACTTGATCAATCTTATAGAGCAGCTCAATCTCTTTATCCTCATATCCAGCGCGATCTAAAGTATATTGTTCCTTTTCAAGTTGAAGCTTCACCTCTAAATAGTCTTCGTAACCAGATTCAATCACTTGAATTCGACTCAGCTTCTCATTTATCTGATACATATGATGCTCGAGCGTTTTATAATTTCGAATATTTTCCCTTAACTTTTCTATTTCAACCTTGTTTTGAGTTTCACAGACGAATTCAGTGATAAACTGCTTTATATTCATAATTGGAGTAAAAGGAACTGCTTTACGAAATAGATCAAAAAAATCACCTTTTATTCGGCCCATCGAATTTTTGAAAGCATCACGATACCCTCGTTCCGAATCATAAAACTCGCATTTGTTTTTCCCATATTGCTGCACCATATGTCGTTTCATTTCATTTAAGCTTAATGTCTTAGATTCAAAAATAAAATGATGCTCCGGTATTTGATCTTCAAAAATAAAAAACTTGGAGTCATGATTACCATCCTGATAGCAATCAAAAGAAATTCCCACAGTAAAGAATTCAGTCCTATTTTCATTGGTAAACTCCGCCATCAAGTACGATGAGAAATCGATTCCTTTTCGCAAATAGACTGTTCCTTCAGATTCGTTATAACCTTTTTCACCAAACAAATATCCTTTTAGGGTCCGTCTTGAATTATCATTTGCTGCTTTATTAAAATAGTGTCCACGTGTATCCCCCAGCATTAACAACTGTAAAGCATCTATAATTGTAGACTTACCAGTAGCATTTTTACCTGTTAGAAAGTTAATCCTCTCGAAATCTATCATTTGATGCCGGATATAATGCCAATTGACCATCAGAAGTTTATTTAATAATTTCATACAGCTTCCCCCTTTTCCATTTCAGTTGCTGCAGCAGCATCCTGGGTATTGCTTTCTTGTAATCTTTTTCCTAAGTCAACAATCTTCTCTGGAGTAATCACAAAGAGTATTGTAGGGTATATGATTATTCTCGATTCTGGTTCAACTTGAATTCCGTCCAGACGTTCAATAATTTGGAAACTCTTTAGAGTAGAGAGAACATCCACCCATTGCTGATCTGCAATTTTGCGGTCAACGAGGTTAAATGAGAATAGTTTCTCATTTACTAGAGCAAGAGTAGTCAAAACATCTTTACGAAGATTTAATTTTTCTCTTTCTTCCTCGTAGATAAGACGAAGTACATATAAAATATATGTCGCTAGTTTATTTAATGAGTGTCGATTGTTCCCTAGTTTATGTTGAATCGAGCAAACTCCATAGGTAGAATCCAAATCAAATTCCCATCCTGACATCTTCAAATATCCTTTAAATATATCCTGAAAATTTTCAAGGAAACGAAAGTCTCTATTGATCTCCACCGACTTCTCTTTAGGTTCTACTTTTTCCCGAAGTATGAAAGTCTGTCCGAGTAATAGGCCTACGATTCTTGTAAATTGCTCTTTTTCCCTATCTGTAAGTTGATGCCATCGTTCAGTCCATTCCATTGGCTTTTTTCTCCTTACTATTGATAAATGACATTTCCGGTATCTGATATCCATTAATTAGCACAGAATCATCTTTAAACTCCACCTTATAAGGTAAACCGGATTCATCACTAATGAGAACTGACATAATTAATTTCAAAAAATCACTATCATCCTGTATCTGCAACTGGGAGCTGTCTATAAACGATTTATCTCCTAGAGAAGACTGAATAAAAGATATTACCTTTTTGCGACTTATTCCTTGTCGGAATCGTTTTTTCAGTTCATCATACTCTGAACTAATTTCCTCGTCAGGAGCCTCTTGCTCTACAGAGAGTGTCACCGGATTATGCTTTGCTTTACGTTTTGGATCAGTATAGAGTGAGTTATCATCAATAAAGGAAACTAAATGAAGGGGCAAATCCTCTCTCAACATCTGCCATTGAACTTCTTCATTCGATCTATAATTAGGTAACTGGTTTAATATATCTACCAGTTTACCTTTGGTTCCTGCATTCATATTTAGCAGGTATTGAAATCTTTCTACAGATGCTTTGATATAGCTGGAATTTTTCTTATCAATTTCATTAAGAAGCACATGTATACGATCATAAGCATCTGTTATGTACTCGATCATATCCATCACACGAAAATGTGCTTCTAGTTTGTTAACACTATGCCCCCTGAGAACCATCTGTTCGCTAATCTGCTCTAATAAGCTATAGTCAATCACCCAGTTCTTGAGAATTTGTAAAATCTTACTTCGGAATCGTGGCACACAGTCGGAGGTCTTAATTCTGTGGTAAATCCGTTCTGACACCTTAGAAATATATTGATCAAAATGTTCGGCCAAAAGTTCCCTGATCTCTTTTTGTTCTTGAAGCTGCTGATAATATTTCTTCATATTATTTAACAAGTTTCGAAGGCTATCTACGAGTTCCTCTGTATTCCGATAGGCTGCTAATAAAGCCTCATAGATATATTCATCTCTCTCCTCATTAGCACTTTTAAGAGCTACATAAGTATTATGAACGAAAGAATTATATTCTTTGGGTTTATCAAACTCAATTTCATGAAGAGTCTTAATAAGTTTTATTGCGTATTCTGGTACAGTTAAATAATCTTCAAATGATTGAGCACTTGGTTCTAACTCAAGCCATCCCGTATTGAGAAACTTACGAATAATCGCGTGAGCTCGTTCGGACAGTGTCTTACCTGCTATCTCGTCTTCATCATCGGTTACATTCTGAATTTGCTCTTCAAGTGAATGGCATAACATCGCCGCCAAATCATTCTTGCGTATGGAAAATTCTTGGCGATAGCATTGTAAGAGGGTAAATAACGCCTCTACATACAAATCCCTGTGCTTTGATGTGAATAGTGTAAATAAATTCTCAGGAACTTTTTGAAATAAAGACATTCCAAAACCACCCTTTGTGTATATATATCGCAACAAACTACTTCAGAAGACATATCGCAAATGATATGAAATTGAATCTATTTAATTTCAAATTCCTGTAATAATGTATTCAAATCATCCCGTGTTTCCTCCAAATGACCAATCCTCACACTTCTCACAAGAATGCGTTTGAGACTATCCGCTGCTAACGTCCAGTTTCGATTTAATACCACTTCATCAGTCTTAGGGTAAAGTAAAACCGCGTATTTCGCATCCCGATATCCGGTCACATACGCATACATTTGATAGATATCGTCCTGCTGATAATTCATTGTTTTCCACTTGGTGTCGATAATTGCATTCCATACTTCAGCTCCATTAGCATGTTGCTGACCAAGAACAATATCCGGGATTAATTGTATGTTATCTCGACCCGAATCTTCATTCTTCAAAAGTCTGACTTGCTCATGCTGAAGTCTAATGATTGTCTGTTCCCCTAACCGCATTTGCTGAAGAACCCTTCCAATATAAGTCTCATATAACGTATTGACTTCAAATAAAAAGGATAGGCATTCCTCCTGCGAGCCCCTGTGTAAAACGGACATCCGTGACAAAATCAACTTTGCCAGCTGAAAAGCAGGTTTAAATCTTAAGTTTTGACGATCAAAGCGAACCTTATCGATCAGATTCCTAAAATCCTTAGTGTCGACAAAATCTTCGAAATAACAACTAAGATATTGAAGCTTTCTTCGAAGCCGTGGCTCCTGCACTTTCCGCTTCAATACTAGAATCGTCTTATAAAATGTTGTATTTATTGGAATTTCAGTTGTCCTCTCGTCAAATGCGCAAAATACCCGTGATTTGTCTGCCGCGTTCATTCGAAGGTGATCAGGAATTTTAATCCTACCTTTCAATCTCATTGAGTTTTCTTCTATGTTAATATAATCAGCGGGGACTCCACGCTTTAGTTGCTCATCTAGTTCTATGCAGAATGCTGAGGCAATCCAAGTCAACAAATCCAATGAAGCCACTTGAACGGAAGAACGGGCTGTACCTAAACGATAAGGAACATGACCACACACCGCTAGCATGTTTAGCAAAGAAGTACGCCCTTCATCTGTATCTACTCTGAGTTTAGGTATGATATCAATTTGAACACGTGTTAATCGAATCGTCCCCACTACATTAATGAAACGAATTCGATTGTAGCTGAACTCCATCCAATCCATCTTCGGATATGCCTTGGACATATACACAATAAGGTCTTTTAAATCTTCTTCTGTAAAAGCACTGTCCGGCCTGGCTTCTAGCCAATCGAAAGCTTCTCTAACGACCAATACCTTACTCATAAATTGCACGTAGCTCCTGAGCAGACAGATTCTTCTTCATTCGGTACTCCGTTGCATTCAAAAGATGAGTAGAAGATGCCGACTTAAACAATGAATTAAAGGAACGAGTTTGTTGATAAACGATATACGGGTCTTTATCGCTCTTCCCAATTCCCCCAAGAACAAGCCCGATTTTTTCCCAATCATCATAAAAATACTCTTGCAAGAGAGGTATCACTTTATTCAGGAATACTTCGGTTAACGCTTCTAGGCTTTGAATACCGATGAAAAACGCATGTCCAATAGTATGGTCTCTATCATACAAAACCTCAATACGCTGGTTCATTGTATCTAATAGCATATCAACCTGAACCTCTTCCAACAGATCTGCAAGCAGCGTAGAGTCCGGCATCATTTCACGGAAAGCGAAGCGGCGTCTAAGTGCGGTGTCCAGAAGAGCAATAGAGCGATCTGCCGTATTCATAGTCCCTACTATATATAAATTCGGAGGCAGCACAAACCGATTACGGGAATAAGGCAATGTAACTACCATCTCATTCCCTTCATTTAACCTTTTGTCAGCTTCAAGTAAAGTGATAAGCTCCCCAAAGATTTTTGAAACATTGCCTCGATTGATCTCGTCAATGATGACAACGAATCTTTCGGCATGATCAAACTGAAAGGACTTATTACTTCGCAAAGCGTGCATGACCTTCTCTTTCTTCTTGAGATAGGTCAACTCCTTATCGTTTCCTACCGGATCAATAGGCAGTCCGAGAAATAATGCTTCTATTGCAGCACGTTTAAATACGCCATCAGATGGTGCAAATCCACCTTTACCGTCAGATTTCAATCCTTCTATGAAATCTTCATAAGCATAAGATTGATGGAATGTCGTAAATATTAACTGTCCTTTATTGATGTACTGCCGAAAGGCATCCTTCATTTTATCCCTACCGCCCAAATCCTTTAGCTCTTCATACCGTTCGGGGTCTAGGATCTGCAATGCGAAATCAACGACATGATAAGTTTTCCCGGTTCCCGGAGGACCATATAAAATCTGGTTCCTCTCGCCAAACGAATATGTTTTCATGAAAGTGTTGCTTCCACTGTTACTCGGATCATTTCCTTTTTGGTAATTATCATCCATATAATTACCGAATATACGCTGAACTACGTCTTGTTTAGATACACCCTCTATCGTTTTACGCATATACCCTAATCCTTCATACTCTAACTCAACTACATCAAGCCACTCCACAGGCAGGGTATGGCCTAGCTGTTGATCGTAACTATAGCCCTCAGATGGATCCTCGGTAATTACACCAATCGCGCTTATTTTCAACATAGACTGCTTATTCTTTACATAAGTTGCCTTAAGCGCAACATAATCTCCCTGTCTCATTCGAAAGAACGATTGTAACGCTTTTTTTTCCTTATTCTCAACAGCAATACTATCTATTTTTGTATCTAAATCTTCCTGGGTAAGCTCTAAACTATCAGTAAAATCATAGTCCAAAAAATTGGTGCCGATGACTCTCTTATCCAAGAACTGTTGCAGTTGAGAATTTCCTCCTCCATAGCTGTAACCTGTTAGCCAATATGATCGTTTTCTCTCCACTTGATATAGATGCCAGAGGAATGTTCCGATTACAGCATGATCCCACGTTGAGAAAGGCTCCTTCTTCCGCAGTACCTTTAAAATCTCAACGTTAATAAGGATGATGGAGGTATCTCGCAAGGTTAGAACTTTATTTAACTCTAAATCCTCTGCAATCGGAACGAGTACAGATCTGGCGTATATATTAAAAAATTGCTCTGGCACATATATATTTAATATTTTAAGGAGAACCATGTCCCATAGGAGACCATTGGTAGGGATATCTTCAAATCGCTCTTCCTTAGCAGCCTTGATTGAGTTTAAAATATATTCTTTTAGCTTTTGAAACTCTTCAATTAAAGAGTCGCCTTCCAGCAATGTCTTTTTGTTTCCATATCCACGATAGTACTTGCCGTCTTTCGCGCAGTAGATACCAAACTTTGAAGAGTTGCCCCCACCAATGCCGGCAAGGATTTTTTTACGCTCCAGCCAATAAATGAATGTATCTTTCGAGTGTATGCTAGCATACTGTTCAATTGTCATTTGCCTCAAACCTTCAATGGGAAATCGATCTGTAAATTGCTCGCGACCTTGAATAAGAGACTGCATATTCGCTGTTGATGGAATATACTGATTTGCATTATCAAGCCATTCTGTTATAGACATATTGCGCCTCCTAAAATTAATTCTTCCAACTATCCATCAAATACTCCAACACGATCAAACCGCCCTCCTTATGAAGCGGTTCATTTTGCCTTTCGCACTGAAACAACTGAATGCAGGACGGACAACCATCCGAACAAACACAGCTGCTCATGATTTGCTTTGCTTTTGCGAGCAGGATTCCGAACTTCTCCGCAACAACCTCTACAATTCCGGATCCTCCTCCGGCTTGGCTATCATAGAAAAACAGACCTGGCATTCCGAACAATGCTGAACCGGAGTAAAAGGAGATATGCTGGAAATCCGCATTGCTGCATTTTACGACTGATGGGATCACTGCTGACAAAGCATGCTCTACCGCGTGTATACTTCCCTCGAATAGCTCCTCGAATGTAAGACCACTCTGTGCCTGCAGCTCCATTAGAAGACCTTTGATCTGGCTTTTCCCTTGTTCGTCCCACATCAGCCAAAAGGCCTCCGTTTGAAAGGATACGGGATACGTATTCGTTAACTGTACAGTTTCAGGAGGTTTTGAATTGTGTAAATAAACTTTTTTGTAACCGAACGTGCTTCTTTTTACAATGATATTGCCAATGTTTGCTTTCATCTGATCCATATCCAATACAGACTGGGTTAGATTATTAACTTCTATGCTATCGCGTACAATACCTCGAGTATGGTAATCCGCTCGGACGGGTTCTGCAGCCACTTTCCGCTGCCTGCTATTGACCCACTTTACTTTGTAAAAGGTACGGTTATCCGATCCAAGAAATACGGCATCCACATGATAATCTCTAATTAAAGAACGTGCATCAACATGCTGAAACAATATCTCCTCATTCCAACCATTTTTGACCACAACCGTATACGTTTCACCCATTGTAAACAACGCTTGGTACCTTGGCGTTTCTCCTTGATACATTAGCTTTCCATCTACATGCTGCCATTGGTCTTCAACCTCAGCGACCACCTTACGAAGAGCAGAGGAACGAACATAATTAACGGCACTGTTGATCGTACCGCCTTGCTCATTCGCTGCATATACGAGATGTTCTTTCAACAGCCGCGGATTACTTATATTAATGGTTGCGGATTCTGGAGACTGCTGGAAGAACTCTCCCGGATTCCGGGCAAAATATTGCTGCAGCGGCTCCTCCTGCATCATCATGATTACCACACCAGCCCTGTTTCGGCCTACGCGACCTGCCTGCTGCCAGAACGAGGCTTGAGATCCGGGGTAGCCGAGCAAGATGCATAAATCCAGACATTTGACATCAATCCCCACCTCCAGCGCGTTGGTTGTGACAATTCCCAAAATCTCGCCTTGCTCCAGTTTCCGGATCGTCCGTTCTTTGGTTTCCTGCGGCAAATAGGAATGATAGGGAAGAAATAATTCCTGACGGTCATCAGACTCGACCTGCCCGTGTTCATGCAGATGTGTCCGAATAATCATATTTAGCTCACAGCTAAGAAGTTGTGCTTGTTGACGATTGCTTGAGAAAATAATACTTCTGGGCCATCGCCCATTGGTGTACACGGTGCGAAGAATTTCATAAAGATCAGATATGACCGCTCTTTTCTTCTGCTCCATATCAGCATGACCAGGGTTCCATAGAAGAATGTCCTTGTTTTCTACGGGAGCTCGACTTCCCATCACCTCATGAAACCCTTGAATTCCCCGCTTGCCTGTTAACTCCTCTGCCAAGTACTTAGGATTGGCAATTGTAGCGGAGCATGCAATGAATTGGACTTGTTTATTCCCTAATCTCTCACATAGCATTCTCAGCCTGCGAATGACCAACGATACTTTTGAGCCCAATAAGCCCGAATATTGATGCAGCTCGTCAATGACGATATAGCGAAGATTCTTGAGAAAACGCAACAACTGCGGTCCTTTGCCCTGCCCGGTGCTTGCGCTTTGAAGAATCAAATGCAGATAATGTACATTAGTCATCCAATAACGGCCTTGAGAAAAGACCAAACTGGAGGCTTGGTCCTTTCTCATATGCTCCGGGACATTTCTTTGTCCTTGAAGAATACCAGCAGCTACTTCTTTTCCATTTACTAAAAGTTTGGAATAACCATCCATATTAAGACTACTTCCGCCATCTTCATCAGAGTCAGCCCATTTTCTTAAATTTGCGAACTGGTCCATAACTAACGCCTTGAACGGTGATAAATAAAGTGCGCAAGCATCGGAATCAGAAACCAGCTTTTCCACGATAGGTATGTTATAAGCTAGTGATTTTCCTGATGCCGTTTTAGTAGAGATAACTACGTTCTGTCCTTGCCGAATCGCTTGGATAGCCTCGCCTTGATGTGCATAAAGCTTTTCAATACCCATAGATTGCAGCTTTCGATTCATCCAACCAGCCATAGCGATATTTTCATCGAAAGCTCCTTGCTTGGCTTCAATTTCATGCACGTGCACTTCACTTCGAATGCGTTTGCTTAGCTCTAATAACTCCTCTACTAACTCTTCACTTTGGAAGGCCTGTTGAACGGGAAGCCTATTATCCACTAGTAGCTCTACTTCTTCAGCCATCAGCATTCCATCCATTACAGAGCTTCCGTCATAAATGCAATATACGCCGGCGGCATGGTTATTGAATCGTTCGACTTCAGCCTCAAATGAGCGCCATTCGGACATGCGAACTCCATTCGCTCGTTGATGGACTTCCCGGTAATAGCCTTGTGGGTCCGCTTTAAAGCTTACTTGAATGAAATCGCCGTATGGTCTTTCGCCTGCACAAGATGAACAGATTATGGGCATGTTTTTTATTCGTTCCCTTCAATAAGCGTCTTCAGCAGCACTTTGGCTCCCGGCTTGAATAATTCAACATTGCCTTTACCCGGAAGCTGAACACAGCTTGGGCATCCCTCGCTACACGGACAACTCTCAATGAGCTCAAGCGCTTTGCGCATCACCTTCGGAATATTCTCGTAGATCGCTTCAATTGTTCCAAGTCCAGAACCATTCTCTCCATAAAAACCAATGACTGGCCGGCTAGCAAATGCCGTCATCCCACTTGCAGAAAAGCCTGTAAAATCATTGGAGTCACATATAATCATATCCGGAATAACTGAGGTCATTGCATGCTGGGCAGCATGGAGAGACGCTTCAGTCAATAGCTCAACGGATCTGGACTCGTTAGCCCATTCCTCCGCATTTTCTTTCAAATGCCCCCATCCTGAATCAGAAATGGTCAACCAGGTCCCTTCCGGTGCAAATTTAGTCACATAAGGCCGTTCCAGTTGTACCTGCTCCGAATCATGCTTTTGTCCAAAGTAAATCTTCTTGTAGCCGAACACATTCCGTTTAATCTCCAGCTCACCATAAGTCATACTTATACCGTCAAGTTCCTGCTCTTGATTGTTCTGTAAAATATCGATGACATCTTTAGAGGTAGATTGGGTGTGATACGTTAACTCTTGAATAGGTAAAAGAATGATTTCTCCCTTCTTACGGTTAATCGAATCAACTTTATAGGCACGATCGCCGGGAGTCCAATAGATAGCTCCTTCGTGAAAATCTCGAAAAGCACTCCATTCATCGAGCCCGTCAACAACCGTTTGATTCTGCCCACGAATGGATACACTGTAGTTCTGACCAGAAATCGAACGAAGGCTAAACTTCTTATCTAAAACATCTTTCTCGTCTTCATCGGTTGCCGCCGATACTTGTAATACGGATCGGATAAAATCTTCATGCAAATCAGGAAACATACTCTGCAGATCCATCTCTGTTACATCCCGGCCAAGCTCCTCTTTCAATAATGGAAGATGAAGGGTCAGCAGCTTGTAATTGGTCGGATTGATCCTTACGACTTCTGGCGCCTTATTAATAAATTCAAGCGGGTTACGCATGTAGTATTGTTGAAGCGGATCATCCTGCCAGATCATAATGGCAACACCTTCACCTTTGCGACCGACACGCCCTATCTGTTGTGAGAAAGCCGCTTTTGAACCAGGATAACCCACTAGTACAGCTAGACTTAAATCCCCAATATCAATTCCCACTTCCAAGGCATTCGTTGTAATAATGACATGGATATCGTGGGATTTTAGTCGTTCAACAATCCTTTTACGAGTCTCATTAGGTAATATTCCAGTGTAAAAAGCCGCCAGCTTTTCCCCTTCTACTTTTTCCTTGGCTAAACGAAGAGGCTGCCTAAGCACATCTTTAATATATTTAGTAAGAACCATCGTTTGGCTTCGGGAAGGCTGGAAAATAATGCTTTTAATTACCTTCTGATCAATGGTCATGACCTGCTTTGCTATCGTAATCGCATCTGTAGACGGTGCTCGGCGAATCTGTTCACCCGCTGCTATTCCTGGATTCCAAAGTATTATTTCTTTCTGCTGATGGGCAGACCCATCCGTGTCAATTAGACTAAAACCGTCAAGGCCAGTAAGCTCCATGGCAAGTCTAACCGGATTATCAATCGTAGCCGAGCTCGTAATGATTTGAATATTGCGGTTATTTCCAAGCTCACGGCATACTTTAAGCAACCGCCGAAGTACGAGCGCAACATGACTGCCAAAAGTGCCGCGATACAAATGCATTTCATCGAGCACAACGAATTTGAGGTTTCGAAAATAATTCCGAATATGCTGCCCGGAAGCGTATTTCTGCTTCTGCACCTGACCAAGAATGGAGTAGTGGATCATATCTGGATTAGACATCCATATTTGCGCACTCGCCATAATACGCTGACGCGGACCATTCTCTGTATCTCCGTCCAATCGACCTACATGAATGGATCGCTCTCCTAAGTCCAGGTACGTCTCAAACCAGTCATCCAAGGAGGACTGGTCGGAAGACTTTTCAGCGCCAAATCTTTTAATTTGATCCAATTGATCATTGGCTAATGCTTTCGTCGGGAATAGGTAGAGTGCCCGATCATCGGGATAACGATAGAGGTGGCTTAGAATTGGCAAGTTATACGATAACGTCTTTCCGGATGACGTGGAAGTAACCAATACAATATTGGCCCCGGATTGAACCGCTTCCACCGCTTGCGCTTGATGGATATACAGCTGCTTGATTCCCATACTCTGCAAAGCTTCTTTGATTGGTATCGGAGTGGACTCTGAAATGTCAGCGAATATAGGATCTTTGGCAGGTATCGTATATACATAAACGTCAGCTTCTTCTTCGACTGCCAATGTTTTCAGCTTCTCTAATACTGCATGAGATGAGAATTCACTGCTAATTACACCGGGAATCCGAGAATCCTCGCACAAAGGAATCTCATCCTTCTCCAACGGGACAATTGTATGGCAAGAGGGGCAGTAAACCCCTTCGGAATGTCCGATATAAGGTTCATTCACCTGCGTCCATTCTGAACATTTAATTCCTGTTGGCGTATACTCCAGATTTCTCTGCTCCCCCACTTGACTGATCTTATGAGTAATTTGTACGGCTTTAAGCATATTTGAGCATTCGGAGCATTTAAGAAATGCCATGCTAACTCCCCCTCTTACACGAGCATCTATTGGCTTTATTAAACCATAGTAATTGGGCAATAGACTGTCATGGAATGTATGTTCTTATGGAAAAAACTTCTTTTCTTGTTATTTCGACACAAACTGCGGATATACCTTGAAATGAAGACAAAAAAAGACGACCACTGAGTCGGTAACTATGCTTTCAACGGTTCTCTTCAAGGCTGGCACTCAAGTTTTGACATTCGAATATGAACTGGCTCTTCATCCTATGGAAGGCAATCCGTCGAATTTCGAATTGACATTGCTGGCCCCAATGCCATCGTTCCGTCTTGCAGGTCAAGCCCAGATTACTGTTCTTGTCGATATCCCTAGCTCGAACAGCCTGGCAATTAACTCTCAGGTACTCGAGGCAGTCGGGCATCAGTTTGATCCTGCTACCGGTATTGCGACAGGTGAAGTTCCAAAAGTCGTTGAACAGGATTACGGTCTCCGAAAGATTATCGGATGGAACTGGCAGTCCGACCTGTTCTTCCGCGTTCATTACCGCTATCAATTATTTTCTTTTAAGAAGTGGTAATACCAGCGTAGCTGACACCACCCACATACATATGTAATAAAATGATAATTATCTGCCAGTTTGTTTACGTCAATGGTCAGATGGGGCTATGCTGCCGATCGATGTCGGCAGCCTCGTATTGGGGTAGGGACAGCAAAACGCGAAAAATGTACGCTAACAATAGTGTTGCATTGTGATCCGCTCATAATTGGCTGCGTTAAGTCATTGAAACGGTTGTTAAAGCGAGAATTACACAACACAATTGCCTTTGTGCTGCATTCCTTAGCGTACGAAACCCGCGTTTTGTTGGTGGAACTCCTATTAGCAAAAAATCCTATCTCTTCACCGCAGCTTAGCTGGTGTATTCTTTGGGATAAGAACCGAGCAAAAAAAAATACGGGAAGGGCCTATAGAATCGGCCTTTCCCGTATTTCTTTTTGACGTTTCTTGCGAATGTGAGCCTTATTACCAAGGCTCACTGAGCTTGTTTACAATGTCACGACGGGATAAAACAGAAGCACATCGTTCCCATAAATGTGCCTCAGGATCTAAGGTTCCACGATATTTTACAGAAAAAGCATCCTGAGCCTTTTTCCTTTCGTGCATATATTCGTTCATTCGGCCTTTAAGCTCTTCTTCGTCTTTAATCCATGCATCATCGATTGTGTCAGGGAGACTGCCGAATATATCATAGGTGTCACGCAGGCGTTCTGATAAGACGTTGTAAACCTTCTCATCCTGTGTTTCGCTGTAAACAAGATTAAGCATGTCGACAAACTTACGGGCCTGACCAAACCGTTTGATTCTACCCAATCGCTGTTCAAGCCGAGACGGATTCCAAGGAAGATCAATGTTTATCAAGGTGCCTAATGTTTGAAGGTTCAACCCCTCACAGGCTGCATCTGTTGCTACCACCAACCGAATTTCACGTGTTCTAACAGCAGCCTTAATGACTTCACGTTCTACATTGTTAAACTGCTCTCCTCGAAAAAGTCCGCTCTTTCCTACACCCGCATATACGGCCACAACTTCACCATTGAAAGACTTGGCAAGCTCTTTGGCAATCCATTCCGCCGTATCGAAGTACTGGCTGAAAATAATACAGCCATGTTCAAGCCATGTTTTTCCGTCCGTCCTAAATTCAGTTAAGAACCACTTCACTGTATTGAGTTTAGAATCTACGGCTTCAGCACGTGATAGCTGTGTCTCTATTGCTTTGAGACAGGCAACTTCTGCGGGCGTCATTTCAGTAAGGATGTGTTCTACCTCTTCAATACGCTCCTCATCCTCATTTGAAATAGAATGCTTAAGCATTTTCTGTGCGGTTTTTAAACCAGACGCAAAGCTCGAACAAATACGCTGCAGCATCAGAGATTTCATAAAACCGCCGGCTTTTGTTCTGGAATGAAGAAGCTTGCAAAACTCTTCGGCTTTTTCGTACGCTACCTGAAAGGGTGTGTTTGTTGGAATCCCCAATCCGACAAAGCGAGACTGATATTGTACCAGATTTCTGGTTATCGGATGCGTATTAACACCGACTTTTTCTAATAGTCCATCGTCTTCAAGCTGTTTTCGCTTTCTTAAAACGGTATGACGTAATACAGGGTTATTATCTTTAAAAAATCCGGGGTCCAAACACTCAGAAAGCCACATGTTCTGAATCATATAGTCCAGGTCTTCAAACCGATGAGCGCATAAGAAAGACTGGGAATCAATCGCCAAATGATCACGAATCTGCTGGACTATATGATGTTCATTAGATGGGGGCAATGGGTTGCTTAACCACTGCCAAGCCTCACGCTCGGAAGTGACCTGATTTTTCCCAGTTACTAATGGGATCGCTTGTTCATAGTCTCGCCAAGGGGATAATGAATCACCAAGAACAAACTCTGCTCCGCTATTCAAAATCCCCAAAAGGTCCCATAGTTCCCGAACGTCTGTCTGGATGGGGGTCGCAGTTCCAAGTATCAAGTGCCTGGTACGCTTTCCGATTTGATGCATGAAAGCAAGAAGATTATTGGGTTCAGCTGCTTTATCACCAAGTCCACCTTTTGCTCGTGCTTTGTGTGCTTCATCCAGAATGACTGTTCCGAATCGATTCTTAAGGAGCATTCCTGCTTCTTTGACGAACTCAGACTTCTCCCGCTGGTGCATGATCAACCCAGTCGAAATGATAGCGATTCTATAAGGACATTTTTTTATAGACGATGCATCTCCGCGGGGAGATAAAATCTGCCCTTCTACACCAAGCCACACCTTTTTTTGAGAAGACCAGACAGCCGCCGGAACCCCCAGCTTATCCATCATCTCAATTTGCCATTGAATCGTTAACGTGGACGGAGCAAAAATGAGAACCGGGCCATCTTCAAGAAGAGCGCTCACCAGAGCACTGGTTGCCATGGAGAGTGTTTTACCAACCCCGACCTCGTCAGCTAGAAGTAAGCGAGCTTTACCGTAAGTTTCCCGATGCTCCAAAAACATGGTTACAAAGGAGCGCTGCCATGGCTGCAATTGTTCTCCACCCCGATATATCGGAGCTTCGGCCATTGCTGCAGCCGGGACCTCATCGGGCTTCAATACTTCTACCGTTACCTCTCGACGATTAGCCACACGATTGATTTCTGCCAAAATGGCTTCCGGCAGAGGAACACCGTCGTTCCACAAGGCCCAGAACTCCTTCTCTACCCAGTCAGCGCTTTCCTCATCGTCGTCCTGCCATACCAGTTCATAGTTATGGGCAAAGGCACTTTTAGTCTCATTAACAGAACCAATAAACGACTTACGAGTACCATCCGGATAGTTCATAGATCCGGCTTTTCCATGCAGAAACAGGCGCTCCCGCGGCACAACCCTGATTTCCACATTACCAGAATGCAATAGCTGATCGAGGATCTGATAGCGCTCCTTTTTCAAGAGCGCCTCAGCTTCTACATCCACTTCGTTCCAATGCTCTTTAAGGGCAGTATTACGCCTTGTTGCCACCTGAAAATCAGCAAGGTCCAATTCGGAATTGCAGATAATCTTAACTTCTGGAATTTGAGCGATCTCCTCGCCAACCAGCTCGAAGATAGAACTTCTAAAATAGCCAGCAATACGGTAATACTTAGATGCTCCTTTAAGAGTTTCAGCCAAAAACTCTGTATCCAATCTTCCCGTTCGAGATGAAAAGCGCTTTAACGTCATATTTTATAGCCTCTGGTTTCTTATAGCTTCCGCGAGTATGCGCGCGTAGCTTGCTTCTAAGTCGGGATTAAGGGTTTTCGTGCCTTTAATGCCTTCCCGTTTTTCTGCCAGATAGTCTGCCATTTTGAAGAGCAAAGTTTTGTTGGGCAGATAATTGGGACAGTTTTCCATAAGGTGCAGCAACACATCATCCACTTCCACCTCTTTGGATAATTCAAAGAGAGCGTAGAGTAGAGCCCGCAGCGGAGTCCCTACAATTTCAGCATCTCCGGCCATCATCGTGCTTTTGAACTCGGTCGATAACTTCAAACGAGCAGAATTGGCTTTAGAGCTATCACTCATCAACTGGTCAAAGTGATGGACTTTGAAAGCTTTGGCGAAGTTCTGATAGTTATCTAGAGTTGCGGCACCCTGATGCTCCATTTCCGTCATTTTAAGATAGAAACGCTCCACAGCTTGCAGTTTCTGCCATTCCCCTTTTTCGAATCCAACCGGGACAAGGAACTGGACGGCTGTCTGGACTGCAAATTCGATCAGTTCACCAACGAAGGTTTTTTTGCCTTTTTGGCGAGGGGCTTCTGCTTCGGTGACCATGTCCTTGCCGTCAATGCGGGAATAAGCTGTCAGAACTTTCAGAGCAGCAGCATATCCGGCCATCTGCAAGTCTGCATCTGTATATAGCCCTTCTGAACCTTGAGCCCGCACCTTTGTATCCAATCCAATCAACGACTCCACCTGTTCCTTAACCGCGTCTTCAATCTCCCAGCCCAGATCATCGCGGAAGGTCTCCAGCTCTTCATGGCGTTTGCGAAGAATCAGTATAATAGTTCCCTTAACATTTGCTCCCTGACGCAATGCAGAATCTGTTTCCGTTACCACGTACCAAGCCGCCGTCACTTGCAAACCACTGGCCCAGATGATGTTGGCCATGTCTGCCCAAATAGCACCACTTTGATGGGTAAACATTAAAACCTGAATGCCATTGTCCGGCATTTTTTGAGCCATCTTACGGTAAGCCGCCACCATGCCTTGGCGGAATCCCTCATCCTCACCTTTAATAGCTAACGAACGACGGCTGTCCCAATTCCAGTGTGCAAATTCCTTAGGAGGATTCTTTCGCAACCATGCAATAAAGAATTCGGTGATCTCTTCATATTTTACCGCATCACCGTAAGGTGGGTCTGTGATGTAGATGTCGTTTTCTACATCAAGGTCTTGGGCGGGGTGGGTATTAACAGTAACTGTATTATCTGTAAACGGGAACTCTGGAGACCTAATTGAAAAAACAGGTTTTAAATATTCAGTAGCCCTCAGCCCATAATCATACATGGTATTTAATGCTTGATTAAGAAAAACCTGCTGGGTACTCCCACCGCCGCCATCTGATCTATGCCAAACACATAATTTAGCATTAAGATTGAGAATTCTAGTTAAAATAATGGAGCTTTCAGATATTTTGATATTTTTCTTAATAAAATAGTTTGTGAGCAATTGCCTTGGATTAAACAAATGGTGCCAATGAGTCCAGCCACGAGTTCTAATAGGCTCGTCGGTCTTCTCTCCAGCTTCTATTACCATATCGGGTATGTAGCCCTTTTCTTGCCAATCTTTGAGATTACTTCTAACATAGTCGATTACTTTATTCTCTCGATCCAGATCATCATCTGTGACCGAACGAAACTCATAGTCGTACTGAGTGCCTTTTTGTTTCTTTTTCATCCATTGGACGCAGTATAGACGTTCCTGAAAAATATCATTAGGACGCGGAATAAAATCTGATTTTTCCCATAACCGCAGACGGTTCTTATTTTCTTTGCCCTCTTTGTAATCGCCTCGAATGTTTTTGATACTGACTCGATAGCGATTCATGCCATCAGGAGAATGAACGACATCTCCATCCTGAATGGTGCCGTATTTGGCGGCCTCCATCTCTGCATCAGTCTTCACAGAGCGAATCGAGATGTCATAGCGTTTTTCAGTTGGAATAGGTATGAGCTCGGCAATTACCCTGTAGCCTTTGCTAATGATAAGCGTTGGTAACAATGGCACCTTCCAGCCCGATTCTGGGCAGACCACTTCCACGCAGTAAAGATAGACTTTAGCCCGCCAGCCCTTGCCGTCGGTTTCCACGCCCAGTGCATCGATTTCCTGTTGTACCTTCTCAGCGAGTTTTTTTTGAGCGTTATCAATTTCGACCCGCTTATCCTTACTAGCACCCACGATATTGAAGGCTCCCCAGGTGAGTAAACAGGCAATAGGGTTGAGATCGGAAGCATAGACATCACATCCTAAGCGAGCTGCTTCAAAAGGTATTTGACCAGAACCAGAGAATACATCGGCTACCTTCGGACGTCGTCCGAACCGAGCAATCCCCATTTGCTCCACCAGTTCAGGAAATGATTTAGCAGATGTGCCCAGATGTTGATTCACGTAGTACCAAATATGCGCGTAAATTTGGTCGTCCAGTTCTTCAGGGCGTTTTGCCTTTCTTACCTGTTCGGAGTAGGGCAACACCAATAATTCCGCCACGGAATCGCGTTTGGAAACAGGAAGCGTTGCCTCGAGGCGCTTCTCCATCGTCTCCGCATCCATGCCCATCAGCATCTCAAAGACTTCCAAATCTTTGAGGTGGTCCCCTGTAGCTGGAAGTAATGACCCAAGAATACATGCCTTATTGAGAATGAGTGGTTTTCGACCTTTCCAATAGCTTCCAAGTGCGGTAAGTGTTTTACCTGAACCCGCCATCTGCTCTTTATAGCTTTCAGCGGATATTTTCTGGACCGGAAACAGATGTTCAATAAGTGCCGGTTTGTCTTTCCATTCAAATGGTGCTAGTGCCATTAGATATCTCCCTTTTCTATGAAATCAAAAAGAGTCAGGGTCTCTTGTTGTTCTGGCTTTTCTTTTGTCTTTGGCTTCTTTTTGGGTTCTAGCTTAATATTTGAACCATCAGACAAGGCACAATAAAGGGCTTTGCGCCAGCCTCGCCCAGACTGATTGTCATGTCCTGCCTCCGAAGCGGTTTTGCTGTAGAGCCACCAGCGTTCCTCAGGACGCAACGCCAACCACTTTTGGCATATCACAAGACACTCCTCAGGTGAGGCATGCTCCGCTGCCCAGCCAAGGACACACAACTCTCTTCCCAGAAAGCGGTCCAACTTGACTTTTCCGATTGTCCAGCTGCCAGTACTTTGCTTTTTGTTTTTTAGGCGTGCATTAAAGTCTCGTCTAGCGTCATCCCTAATCTTGTTCCAAAGCTCACGAGCAAGAACCAGTCTGCATTCAACCGTTTCACGACGGGCTTCATCGCCAACGAAGCCAAAATCTTCATAAATACAGATAGCATCCCGTGGAGCTGCGGGAATATCTGCATAAAAATGGTGCATACCAAATTCTGTCGGTGCTCCAAAATCTGTAGTTCCACTCATTTTTGTTCTACCTCTCCATTGCCTATCTCAATTCCTAGCTGCTTCGCAAATTGCTCTAAATCGTAACCGGTTGGCGTATAGGCCTTTTTAAAAGTCATAATCACTGGTGCATCTGGGCTCAGGAGCGTTTGAAGATGAGCCAACTCCCTTTCAACAAACTCTGCACTGATCTTAATTTGGCCAAAGGAAAGATTGATCACCTTTGGTGCAGAGCCCACCATCAGCATCACCTGTTCAAATTCGATTCCTTTATCCTTCGCCATCTTCAGTCCCTCATACGTTTTTGAGGAACTATCCAATCGTTTTGGTGATTGGCTATACAAAATCGCAGGGACTTCTTTAATAATAGGAACTTCCTTGGAGCCGGACCTATAAAAGGTAAAGTTCCGTTTCTCCTCAAGGCCATCACACTCTGCAAAAACATAAATCGTCGTTTCTTCATCTCCAAACTGAATAGGACCTGTATAATCAACCCCGTTTCGGGCTTCTGATCCATCCAAGGTGTACTTAATTGCACCTTTCGGTGAGACAAATAATTCTACTGTTCTCGAAACTTCGTCAAATCGATTGCGAAGTGTCAGACGATTAGTCCATGTTTTGGGCGAACCAGTTAAGTTCTTTCCAGTAGGATCGACGGCAAGAAACTGAACTCGCAGTGCTTTGGTTGCCAGTGAATTTTCGCTTAATACTGGGCTATTTTCGGAAACATCACTGTCCTCTGCATAGTAGATTCGAGGGCTGTTGCCTGCATTCACCACATCAATTTTCAAACGTACTGTGCCTGAGTCATCCGGGGACGAGTCTTCACTAATAATGACCTCTGTTGTTTTGGGTTTCGGCTTCTTCGTGATGTAGCCATTCCCCAAGTCTTCCCAAATACCACGCTGGTATGCCTCAATAGCCAACTGATCAAATCCACGGCTTGGAAGCCACGGCATGTGAGTATTCTGCTTCATTTTGTCCAGCAAGTCAGTCTTGCGTGCCTCATCCTGAGCGCCGAAAAGCAACGATTCTGTTCTTGCGCGAAGAGCATCAAAGTTTTCGCTGATCTGGGTATACAATTTGATGGGATCAGAAGTCAGCGTTTTTACAACCTGCCGTTCACCATTGTAGGATTCATTTGACGGATAAGTACTATCGAGTGCTTTCGGCCGAAGCACATCTTCCCCCCGATTGTTTCCCGGGAATAAAAGTTTGTCAAAAACCGAAAGAACAGTGGTTTGGAAATCCTGTTCGTATTGAGCTTTCTTCTCATCCAACTCTTTTCGCTGCGGGTGTGAACCGGGAATTTCATTATCCGCTTTCGTTACTGAATAGACATGACGGGCGGCTTTTTCGATGCTGGCAATAGATGACTTATCACCAGTCAAAACCAGCACATTATTTTTATTAACCAGACCTTTGAAGAAATTAGAAACAACACCTGGAGGGTTCTTCCCATCTGGACTGATTATCAACAGTGCCCTTCCTGTTTTAAGAACAGCCTCTGCTTCATCCATTTCAGGCAGTGGTAACACTTTTTCATATGCTTCTTTGGTTACCGGTCTATACATATCTTCAAGGCGATGGCGTATCAGTTCATCTACTTTGTTTTGCGGAGCTTTATCCGCATACCCTTGAAGCTTTTTCGTTAAATTTTCCTGATGACTGAAATAGTTACGTCCTTCCTGGGTCTGGTGTACATACCAGGCGGATTTTTGAAGCTCACTAAATGCGGTTAGGAAACCACTTCCTTGGTGGTTAGGGTCGATCAAGCATTCAAGCATTTCACTTTGAGTGAGCCCTTTTACAGAATTGACTGCAGTTGAAAGGCTGGCTGTGAGCAAAAGAGTTCCAACCTGTTTTGCATAATGATTACCGCTGTTGATGTCGATGATCTGCGCATGGGCGCTGTCAGTGGAATCCCAGAGGTCTCTTGCAATCACATCCCGCATTTCAGAGATTTCGGCCAGCTTCTCACGAACATCGTGGATGGAAAGATCAAAATGCTGAGCACCAATTAGATATACGTCTTCGCTGCTTTCCCAGACGGATTTCAAAAGACGCGAAACCAATTCCATTAAACCACGCGTTTGTTTGAACTTTTCATTTTCCTTAAACAGGGCAACAATACTCTTGAAGCTTGGATGGAAGGGATAGGTTGATTCAATATCGTTTGCCAATGCCTCAGCGCTTCTTTCAACCGTTTTTGCCTTTGCTGCTTCTGTCAGCCTTGACGCATAAACTGAGGCAACTTCTGCTATCACGCTGTTATCCGGTAACGAAAGAAATAGACGTTTGCGAAGAATTTCATAGATTTCATTGGATTCCAGATTAACCGGAGTAATAGAAACTTCCGCACGCCCCAGCTCCTGTGTAGCATCATCAAGAGCGCGTTGGATTAACTTCCCGCCAGTATCGTAGGCAGCCTCCAGGTCAGATACGACAATACAGACATTTTTCTTTTTTTGAGCTGCAGTCAGCATATTGGAAAATGCTCTGGTAACCACGTCGGCAATCGTTCCATGCCCTAAAACCTGAGTGCTGTAATAATGGAAATATGGAGGCATCTCATCAAAAAGAATAAGAATGGGCTCTTCGCCATCGAACAGATTTACCCATGACTGTTCATCCGGAGCCTTTGCACCGGATTCCCAATATTCTCTGAAGAGACTCTCTTTGCCTAACTGACGAGCAATTTCTCCCCAGAAATAAGTATGAGGATTGTTACGTCCATTAAAAGCGGCTATCTTTGCCGAATCAAAATCTGACTGATATGGTATGGAGCCTATTTGTGTCTCCCGAAGGGTCGAATCTTTTGCCAGGAGTCCAAATCCGACCATCAAGTGCGTTTTACCACCACCCATGGCTTGTTTAAGATGGAACACGGTATCGTTTGACTTTCCGGCAAGACGTGCCATACCTTTGGAAAGAAGAGTCTTCATTCCATCTGTTATAAACGTTTTCTTAAAGTAATCCTGCCCGTTGGTATCATGAATGATCTGATCCAGTTGCTCGATCTGATCACCAACATTTATTTCAAGGGACTTGGGTTGTAATTGGCATGCTGATTTGATTGTTTTCATTATAAGCTCCTTTATTTGGGGGGGATTATAATATCTTCCACTTTTTTATTTATACCATTTTTTATCGCTTTGGCGTGGTATTGCATAGCGTTGTTATTGTATTTGCTGGTTATTTCTCGCAACCGCTTAATCGATGCCATTGCCTTTTCCCTCAATACAATATGTAATTGCCCTCATTTTAAGTAGGTGGCGTAAGGCGGTTCTTTAACTCAACCTCACATTTTTCAGTCACATAATGATAAATACGCACCTCGTGTTTATCGAAATACTACTTATTATCACAAAGAAAAGTTCTGCATGGCCTGATCAATCATATCGTCTGTAATTCCAATATATCGCATTGTTACGGATTGGGATGAATGGCCAAAAATCTGTTGAAGCACAACCAAATCCTTGTACTTTTGATAAAAGTGATACCCGAAAGTCTTTCTCATGCTATGTGTTCCTATCGATTCCTGAATGCCGGCTTCCCGCGCAGCAGCATTAATAATATTCCAGGCTTGTACGCGGCTAATCGGCTTATCCCCATTCCGTGAAGGGAATAAGTAATCCGAATCCCCTAGTGTACGGCAATACTTTTGGATTTCGCTTTTTAGCGCATCCGTCATCAAAATGCGGCGGGTTTTCCCGGTTTTCTTCTCTCGTACCTTAAGATGCGTGGCCGACTTCACATCCCACACACGCAGAGGCAAAATATCACTGACCCTAAGGCCCGAATTAATCCCCATAAAAAACAAAAAATAATCCCGGTAAGATCGATGTATAAGCAGTTCTTTTATCTGACGGATCTTCTCCAGGTTACGGATTGGTTGAACGGTGTTTGCACCTTGAGATGGTCTCAGGGGTAACCCTCCTCCCACCCGAAATGTTTAACTAAATTATACAATAGAATCAAAATGTTAAGTACAAGTTTTTAATGGAACCGAAAATAAACAAAAATGCATTGCTAAAAGCCTCTTTTCAGCCATCAGCATGCGTTTTCACCAATTTAACATTTTGTGCATTTTGATAATTTCATTCTTCAATGGTATTTTCGATTTGCAAAAGTTGTCTCGGGGGTCCATGAGCACAAAAAGTCCCGAGGATGCTTTTTAACGATCCTTTCGGATTTCTAATAATTCGAAACACATGCGGCTCTTAATGTTTATCGTAAGGACATAATATCGTGTTTCTTTGCCTGACAAATAATCGCGATTAGTAATGCTCTCAATCGCCTGTTTCGTGATCTGTTCACTTATGGAATGTTTTCTCCTCGACTAATTACTTCTACCACAAGCATCTTAAAAATTTCATTTTTCCCAGTACCAAGAATCTTGAAAGACTGCAAATCTAAATGATATTGCCCTTTAAGTACAATCATTGCCTCTCGATTATGAGTAGTGCCGCCTGAGGCATTCTTCCAGCTTAGTTGCCCCTGAATAAGTCGGTCTTGATGTATACGGAAATCTTCATCAACGGAAGTAACTCTTTTCGTCTTTTCCCAGTAATTACGGTCATTCGTGATGAGCACGGCATAGCCTTTTGTGCCTGGTCTTTGTGTAATGATCGTTTCGAGTTTTTCAAGATCCTTCAGATAATCATAGCGGGATATATCTTGTGCAGCTTGGTTTTTCAGTTCAGTATGATTTCCGTTAAAAATACTTTTAACAAAGCTGTTTTATATCGGACTTCGAACGCTAACTGGTCGTTCTTCTCAGCAAAAATATCAATCTTGGCCTTCCCGAAGTCTCGGTTTATTTGAGCCTGATAACCAGCCATTTTTAAGCTAGCACCCAACCTATCTCGTAGATCGAACTGGGAAAGAGGGATCACGCTCAATGATTTTATGATTGAGATAATCTCCATGGACCACTCTGCTTCTTCTTCCTCTATGGTCATTGTTGAATTATGAGCTTTGAGTGGTTCTTTAATTTATATAATTGAATTAGCTTTTTCTTAGCCAATTCCTGATTGTCATCTCTATTCTCTAACACAGTCATTCCTCCACTCCTAAACGCAAAACAGATAATACAATTAAACCCCTAACGCGGTGAAAAGCTTCCTCCAAACACCTCACGTTTGTGATAATGCTTAAATCGTTTACAAACCTCATTTTCAAATGTCTTTAGACTGTGAGTTCGGCACATTTCCTTAACATAAAAATCACAATTTCCACAGTTACGATACTCATGACTCGTCTTATATATACCTTTGGATTTTTTGGGGTCTAGTTGACCTTGATTAATATTTTCCCCTTGTTTTTTCTTCAGTTCTAATTGTTTTTGGCGTTCATTATCTTTTTTTATTTTGGGATCTATATATGTTTTTACTGGTGAGCCTGTACCTGAAAAACGACGGTTACTATTACTTGTCACAGTATGAGTAGTGGAAATTGGTAATTCAAGATGCTCCCAACCAGAATCATCGATATGATCACCCTTCATGACGTGGTCTAATCGGCAAGACCTGCAATGAAAGAAGTTTGTTTGCCGTTCTATTTTAGTTTTTTTAACCTGATAGTACCAAGCAGCTTGTTTTCGTACGATTTGAAGTGAAGAACCGCAAACCGAACATCGCTTATTAATGTCACAAAGTAAATACTTCTTCATGCAATCGCCCCCGAGTCCATCATCACATCTTAATCAAATTATAGATTCTAATTTTGACATAATGTCGTCAGCAAACAAATGTTCTAACTCTGAGAAATTCATGACGCAACTATAAACCGATTATTAAGTACACAAATATGCACAAAATATTATCGGTTTGATATTTGTAAATATATAGAAAGTTTATTAGACCCCCTCCAGTCATTAGGGACTAGGTCTAAAGATATAGATTCGACACAGTTTCACGATTCCCTCCTTATTCTTCCGATGTAATAAATTAGGAGTATATTATAACTGTATTATTAATTCAGTTCCCTTTATTACAAGCAAATCCACATTCGACTTTCTCGAACAAACGTTCCATGACAATCTATTGTCTTTTCCATCTGCTATCCTAGAGCTATAAATGCAATTGCCGAGGGGAGAGAATATTATGAATTACATCGTCTACGACATGGAGTTCACGGTCTTAAAAAACCGTCAGTACCTAGCAGATATACTGGAGATCGGTGCGATTAAGCTCAGCGATGAGGGCGGTCAGCTCGCTATGGTCGATTTATTTCACACTTATGTACGGCCTCATACATACAAGACCATCACACCTCTAACAACGGAGTTCACCGGTATTACTCAAGAACAGGTTAATGCTGCTCCCGCCTTTCAAGAAGTCGTTTCAGACTTCCAGGTTTGGCTGGGTGACGAGCCTTATTACATGTGCTCCTGGGGACCTGACGACAAACAGCAATTTATAAGACACTGTACTTTACACAACATTGGGCTCAATTGGATCCAGAACTACAACGACATACAACTTATGTTCACACGTTTACAAGGCGGCGACCATGGGCAACGATGGGGTTTAAAACGTGCACTTGCAGAAAAGGAAATATCATTCTTCGGCAATCATCACAATGCTTTGGATGATGCATTTAATACAGCAAAACTGTTCACAAAAATTCTTCCGCAACTTTCACTTGAGCAAAATAATGCAGCCGATGAGCTACGCTATACAACCTCGCTCGTTTACTCGACAGGGAATGAGAAGAATACACCTTTCGGTCATCTGGCCGAATTACTTGGAACAGCCATATGAATAAATTATAAATGGACTGCTCATTCAAGAGCAGTCCATTTATTTATCATCCATATTGTTCAAAAATCCAAGATGATCCTTACATTTAATGACTGATATCGGCGATGACAGAAACAGCCTCGTCAAAATGAATGGTAAATCATATCTCCGTTTGAACGGTAATCTTATATGTATGATTCCGGATATCTGTTGCACCAGGATTATGTTCTATGACCTTATACCTCGTTAATATGATGGCCACGTGAAATTAGATTTGTAGTACTCTTGTTTAAGACGTTTCAGATCATGTTCCCATTCCCCGATAGCATAAGAGAACTTTGCGCGCCCTCCTGTCTGGGATTTTCGCAACCGGACGTTGCGTGCAATCGTGTAGGCGATCTCCTTCAGGGCAATGGCCGGAATAGCTCTATGCACCAGAACATCCCATCGTTGTCCGCGGTTAAGTCCGGTTATACGATACCCCAGCCGATGCAGCGGCGTTTCTTCGCGAAAATTCCCATCCCGATCCGAATGCCCGTCAGATTCTTGCACTTCCGTGCTGGGCCATCTAAATTGATCGTTCCTTACAGATGATAAGGGCTCTTTCATTATTTTTATGTTCGTCTTACTCTTATTGCTCGGATATTCGATTGGGTCCAAATCCACCTTGCACCGAAGAGGCTCAAGCGCCTTATTCATCTCCAGCTTCATACGATCATAGGCATAGACTCGCTCGCACTGACCGCAAGTTAGCAGTAATTGATGGATTTGTCTCGGCGTCTGAACCGCCTTCTTCCCAAAACCGTCTACAAGGAATCTTTGTTCAACGAGCTGGTTTTGCTTGCAATGCGGACAGTGGCTGGTTTTATTCTTGATTTGCCAAATCTCGTTCGCCCTCTTCATATTATTCGGCGCTGCTGTCCCCGCCGAGGCTTCTTGAAGGCTCTGTAATCCTTGAACGATCTTTTCCTTCAGTTTATCTTTTTCCCTCTCGTTAAATAGTTTCCATTGAGAAAGAAGCAGCGTCATTTTTTCCAGCGAATTCTTTGAAAAAATTCGCTGTGTCATCGTCTCGCTGTAGGCTTTGTAAAGAATTATCTCAGGTATCTGAGACTCATGAAGGAAACGTCCACTATCTGTCGCAGCCTGTAATAGAACATTATCCATGGAAAAGTAGGCGCAAATCCAGAGAAATCTAGCAAACTCCTTCTCATCGATGTCAGCATCCAGAAAAGGCCACTCCGTATCCAATAAATCCGACACGGCATTTTTTAAAGGCACATCCAGATCATAGAGCAATAAGGTATGCAGAAAAGCTAATATAGCTTTCGGCGAATTCGTATCAGTTATTGTTCGGTTCAGCATCTTATGATGCTGACTCAGCAACGTATGAACAGTCTTACGTAATAAAGTATCCTCGGCTTGCCTCAACCAATCCGTTAAGTCGATAATCATCCGTTCCTGATCCTCGTAATCTTCTGACACAACCGTAAACATAGCTTCAATAATACTTCCTAGCGAAACACACTCGAGATCCGATAGATCATGCTTGTTGTCGTTGGTTAGTAAGTAGCGGAGCCCTGCATAGGCAATGGCATGCTTGCCATATGTCAGTAATCCTTCCAACCTCTTTAGGAGGATCGGAAAGCTTCTATCACCGTAAGTTTCCGTAATGGCAAGGAAGATCTTCTTCCAAATATGCTCATCACCGAACTCCATCAAGACTTGCCACAACAATTCATTCTCCCATTGGGACTCCTTATAACTTTGTTCAAGCTCATTGAACACTTTTTTCACTTCGAATAATCTAAAATCGATCAGTGTATTCCAATCATTTGTATTCATTACGCTCGTCTCCTTACCGGTTTTGAATCCATTTCGATTCCTTATGAATTAAGGGGTTTATACCGATTCGAATTCAAAAAATACAATCCCGCTTCCTTCACCTTCCCGCCAACCATCCGCTCCCACTCTTCCACATAAGCCTTTACCTGAGGCTTATAAAACTCCACAAACTTCTGCTCCTGCTCAAATTCATAACGATCCGTCTTAAAGTCGACAATAACCCAGCCATCATCCTCCTTGAATACGAGGTCAATGACTCCGCGGAGCAGCGTAGCGATAGGAACTCCCGATCCGTCGTCCACGACCTGCCGGTTAGTCATAAAGGAAAACTCGTGATACTTTCTCCGAGCTATCAAGCTTCTCTCCCATAATTCCGACTGAGTGACCAGCAGTACCGTCTTCTCCGCTTGTTCAAGCCAGTTTTCTTCGACGCCTTCTTCATCAGCCGCCATACGGCAGAAGTCTGATATATCATCAACATCCATACCTTCCCCCAGCGCCTGCAAGCATCGGTGAACCAGGCTTCCGTAAGCAATCCCTTTCCCCTCAGAAGAACGCTGGAGGACAACCTCACCTGACGACTTTGCAAGTCCCGTCACGCTGCCTGCGAGGTAGCTCGGATGAGCGCAAGCCGCCAACCCTAGACTCCACTCCTCTAATCCCGTCGCTACATTCGGGGCTTCCACCAACCGTTCCTGCTCTACCGGAGCAACCGCTGCAAAATCCAGCTCCAGCTGATGCTGTAGAGGAACCGCCAGCATGCTCCACGGATCGATCGCAGGCCGTGCTGGATATTGGCTTACAACAAGCAGCTGCTTCGCACGGGTAGTCGCTACATAGAGCAGGCGCTCCGTCTCCGCGTGCATGAATTCCCGCTCCCGCTCCGCACGCGCTGCCCATCCAACCGGCTGTGCCAATATTTCCGATGTGAAGCTGTCCTTTTGCTTCGAGATCGTGAAATAACCAAGCGCCGGATCCGCCAAGCGGTCTACATGCTCCGACGCATCATGATCGCTGTTACCGCAAGGGCTGGCCAGCAGCACAACCGGCGCCTCCAGTCCCTTCGCCTTATGAAGGTTCATGATGCGAACCGCATCCCCGCTTCCGGAGAAGAGGCTTGCGGCCTCCATCCCTTCCTTATCGGTCAACCGTCCCAGACAATCGGTTAATGCCTGCCATTCAGCGGATGCCTCCGGTTCAGCCTGCAGCAATTCCAGCAGCTTAATCAGCGTCCCGCTTCGGATCGCGCCGGATTCACCTGCGGCTGCCGCTGGGATAAGACCGATATCGTCGACGATACGGGTAAAGGCTGCCAAAGCCGGTAGCTCTGACACCCACTCGGAATAATGCCTTATTCTCTGCAGCGCTTGCTCTACCTTCATACCTTTCTCCGAAAGGAAAACAGGGTCCACGCTTAAATACAAACTAATGCTTCCGCCTTCCCGGCGATAATGATACAGTTCATCGTCGCTTACCCCAAACAGCATCCCGCGGAGCACAGCGAGTAACGGCACTTGATCGGTAGGATCGTTTAGCGCCTGAACTAGCAGGCTTATTGCCAGCAGCTCTTCGGAGACAACCTGGCTTCCTGACGTATCGGATGAAATCCAGTATCGATCGAGCAGCTCCGCATACAAATTAATGTATCTGCGGAATTTTAACAAAATGAGAAAATCGCCTGGTACTGCTGGGCGAGAGATTCTTTTGCCTTCCCGATCTTTCTCTTGGATCATCAGATTCCCATCGCAGGCCCAAGCAATAAACTGCGCAACCCGCTCCGCATCATATAGCGTGATATCCAGTTGCCGATCCCATTCTTGCTTCGGTACGGTTAATGTATATACGCCGTGTAAGGACGCCTTGCATTGTGGATTCGGCTGCTGCGTCATCATGTGCACGAAGGGAGCTTGATAATCCGAAACGCCCCCCGGCTTCGCAAACTTATTCTCGAAGCCATAATTGACAAAGTCTCCGATCGATTTGACGGAACGGAAATTACGGGTTAGTTGCAGCACATCGCCGCATTTCGCAATCTGCATTTTCACAAAATTATAGGTGGAGATGTCAGCCCTGCGGAACCGGTAGATCGATTGCTTCGGATCGCCGACTACAAATAAGGAACCGGGACGAGGCAGCTGCTTGCGCCAGTCGCATTCCTTTTCATCGGCCCCTGTCAACAGCATCATCATTTCCGCTTGAATCGGATCCGTATCTTGAAATTCATCGACAAATAACCGGCTGTACCGTCGAACGAAATACTGCCGGACCTCCGGATACGATCGCAGAAGCTCCGCTGCCTTCATCAGTAAGTCTTGAAAGTTAAGCTTTCCCGCTTCCGTACGCTTTTGTCTGCAGAAACGCACTGCAGGAAGGACGAAGTCGATCAACTTCGGATGAAGGAATTCCCTCCAATCCTGAAGAAAAGGCCGCAGCATTGACGTCTGCCATTCGTGGAACCGCTCCTTGATCTGCTTCGCCATTTTAGAATCCGTCCAGCGATTCAGCGTAACGCCCAAATTCCGGTCGAAAAGCTTGGCCATGATAAGAACATTCATATCGTCTGCCATATTTTTGCTTCGCAAATGCCGCTGTGCCGTACGTATGATTTTCTGCAGGTCGTCCCAACCTTTCTCAGGCTCAGCTGTCGGGATATAGACGGCCGCATCCTCCAGCATGGGGAACAACGCGTTACGCAGTCGGTCGAAATCCGGGCGTTCTGACTGCTCCGTATAAATCTCCACATCCTCATACTCCGAAACCCGATTGTAGACGGCTCGCAAATCCTCCACATTAATTTGGAAAGAGGAAAGCTCATTCATGGCACTTACATTACCGCGAATACGAAGTTCGTCCAGATATTCATCCCAGCATCGATCCCGCAGCTCCGAGTCTTCCAGATCATCCATTTCCCGAAAACCCGGGTCTAGTCCCGCTTCAATTGGCCGTTCCCGGAGCAGTCTGCCGCAAAAAGCATGAATGGTGCCAATGAAGCATTCCGGCACTTGTCGCATAGCTTCCTCTAGGTTATCCCGTTCAGGCCCTGCATCCGCCTTGGAAAACTCCTGCTCTAATCTCAGACGGAACCGACTCATGAGCTCTGCCGCCGCTTTGTTCGTAAACGTAATGGCCGCAATGTTGCGAACCTCGGCTTTGCGCTCCCGAATCAAAGCGATCATCCTGCCCACGATGGAGGTCGTTTTACCGGAACCGGCGCCTGCCTCCACTAGGAATGTCGTATCTAAATCCCTTGCGATTCGGGAACGAGCCTCCTCATCTTCTTGAAGCTGTTGTTCATTAAGCAAAACGGTTCACCTCCAATATTCGTTCCAGTCTGTCTGCATTCTCGGCGGCGTCCCTTTTATCCGCAAATTGTTCCGCATGAGAGCCGCATACCGCCTTGTAATCGCACCAAGCGCATATTTTAGAATCGTTGGCTGGAGGGAATAATCCTTGCTTCATTGCTCCAATCACGGAGCCGAGAAGAGCTTTCAAATCTTCTCTCCGGTTTTGAGGGCGGCTAATTTCCTCCCCCATCCCCCGTTCCGTAGGAAATAGATAAGCAGATTCCACTACTTGAGCTTGTACGTCGACGCCAGACTCTTTCATCCATTGCTCGACTGCAAGCCCATAGAGAGGCAATTGAATTTGCGTACCGCCGGAGAAGCACTCGTTCTGCTTGAATTTTCTCGGATTACCTGTCTTGTAGTCATAGATCTTGTATCGATGAGGAGCGATCTCATCCACGCGATCCACGAATCCTTTGATAGGCAATGACCAATCATCACTTATCTTCAAGTGAAGCGGCGAATCATCACGATGGAGCTGCAGCTCCGTGTAAACAGGAGTAGTCGACCTATTCTTCTCCCCGGCGAAGAATATGGTCACATCCTTACGAATGCTTTCCGCTTCCTTGCTCAAAATATGCTCGCTTGGCGCCGGAACTTCCTCGGCATACTGCTTAATGACCTGTTCCGTAACGGTATGAAGCAGTTCGGCAGCATAACGGACGGAGTCATTTCCTTGAGTACGGTATTCCTTAACGCCTATCAAGTATTGGTCAAAGATATCGTGAAGCAAGCTGCCGCGTTGACTCGCGCTCAACCACTGCGTACGGTCATAAACAGCAACCTCTTTCGCCCAAACTCCCAGATTGTATTGATAAAAATATTGTAATGGGCATCTGCCGTAACGCTCCAGGCTACTGGCGCTGAAAGAGGAGGAGGCACCCGCGTCTCCTGGAAGAAGAATAGGATATCGGTCTGTTTCCACAATTCCGTCGTAAGGTGAAAGCTCTGTTTCGGACCTTGCCTGCACAGCTTTAGCCCCTTCTCTTAATGAGGGGTAATATGAATAAATGGCTTGCTGCGCTGTCACCAATCGGGACGGTTTGGATAGCATCGTACGCATCCAAATCTCCACTGCATCAACAGCAATACCTGGCGAGGTTCGGAAATAGCGTTTTGCATCCTCCATCGTATGGTGCAGGGACTCATAATCCGCATTCGCTTGCTTCGTTTGCTTGCGAAAAACTTGAAGCATCTCGTAGGCAGGCATATATTCGCGTTGCTCAGCAATATCATAGGAGCAATAACTCATCGTACAATGACCGCGTATCATGGAGATCCTGCTGTTTCTCTCTTCAACAAGCCGCTTTGCTTGCAATGATCGTGATAGAAGACTGGAACTGATTCGTTCCCGTTCTTCGTCAAGCATCACAGGATCTTGGCGGAAGGAAGGGGACCAGTTCGTTTCAGTCATCCCCATAATAAAGGTGTAGGGACGACCCGTTTGCCCGCCTGACGACAAAGAAGTCACATAAACATGGCCCGGCGAAGGGGTTGATGCCGTTTGGACCCGCATGTTGTCCAAGCCCTCGCGAACATACCGGAGCGCCAAGTCGCCATTCATAACAAAATCACCGGCAGCTCGCATCGACTGCTCTAAGCCTTGAAGCTGGTTTATAACCTGTTGATCGCTTTCTTCCTGTAACACAGCATAACTCTCTACGAATTCCTTCAGTTCATGAACCAACTTTACCGGCGTGCGGAGCGCTTGCTCGGTAAGAGGCTCGAATAATCTCGCAAATACACGCTGAAGTAATTGTAAAACGTCAAGCCTTTCTTTCTGGATGTTTTCCTCTTTCAACATTGAGGTGATCAGCTTATACCGCTCTCTTCCCCAGCCGACACCTGATTGCTCCAATTCCCGAATCAAGCGATCTGCCTTGGCATCCTCATGCCGATCATCACTCATTCGAATGATTCCTTGTTTCAAAGCCGTTAGAATAGGAGCAAGTTGGAATCCGGATTCCATCCATTCCATATACAGTTTTGCCGCTTTGCCTGCGTTTGTGACGCCAATAGGCAGCCCGCCAGCAAAAGTACATGGAATATTGGATGTCGCAGCAACCGTATAAACGGCAGCAGCACTCCTCTCCTTGTCGGACGTGATGATCTCGACCTGATCCCATGGAATTTTTTGCTCTACTATACGACGTATCACCTCACGGGCTTCCGCTATAGATCCCGCCGCTTGGAAGAACTGTACACCCTCAACAGGGAAACGGGAGTCTGGAGCTGTAAATCCTGAAACATCGCACAACAATATGTAATTGCAGGCGGCAGCTGACTGAACGATTCTTCTATCCGTTTCCGACCGGAGAGCATATTTATCGATGATAACCGTATCATTGGACAACGAAATGAGCTCGCTATTGTCAAGCAGGCCCGCCATATCCATACATTTATTTTCTTCCAGCCAATTCTCATAGCCGGCTAACAACTCTTTAACGAAAGTCCCTTTTTCCGCTTGCTCAAAATGTTCCGGGACCAGCCCCTCCGCTCGCACTCCGCTTTCGCGCAGCTCCATCACCGCTTGATGAAAGGCATCGGTCAGTCCTGGCGTTAACGCAATTCCGGTTAAATAACCGTTGCCGGATTGGCTTATTTCCTGAAGCAGCTTACACACGATCCACTTGGATTCAGAAGAAGAGAGATAGCGCAGCTTTTTCTTCGCAAGAAACAGCTTAAATCTTTCCAAAGCCCATGTCTCCGGTGTCCGAATCTCGGTATTGAGCACAGAACCGTACTGCATGCTTACCTGCTCTAACCATTGATGTCCTTGTGCATGGCTTGAGACGATCAGTACTTTTCGATCCAGCGGACTGCTTTGTATGATTTCATAAAGATGCTGTATTTTTGACTTCATCATCCAAGAACCCCCTGTCACCTAGTGGGATTAAACTTCATACAGCGTTTTCCAGCGTTCAAGTTTTTCACGCATCGCACTGCGGTATGAAACAGGCTCTAAGATTTCCGCATCAGGTCCATACTGACTCAACCAATTCAGGAACTCGCGGTCATGATTAACCGTTACTTCAAAGAGCAGGCTACCATCCTTTTGCGGAGTCAGCTTGGGCTTCATAAATAGTTCTTCTTCCTTTACATACCTAGCCGAATCCGGATGGAAACGAACTTTGAACTTTATTTGATGCTCGCCACGCTCAATCGACCATGTATTTTTCATGTATGTCTTAAGATTAAAGTCCTCTTTGTCAAAGGTTTGCTCCAAAATCTCGACTTCGCGAAAGCGGCTGATTCGGAACGTCCGGATGTCTTTGGCGGAATGGCAATAACCTATGACATAGAAACGATAATCCCGCGGCACCAAATAATAGGGATCGATGTCTCTTTGGGACTGTTCATTCCGGCCTTGCGAATAGTACACTGTCCGAATGGTTTGTTGGGAGAGCGTCGCCTGAATGATGTCATAGAGAAAGGACCTTCCGTCTTCCCGATAAGCCGGAGTTCCTAGCTGAATAACATCCGCGACATGCTGCACGATATCCACGCGCCTAGCTTTTTCTTTATGATGGGTTCCCATAACCTTCTCATAAGCAGCATCAAAACCTTCGGGAATCAATGTCTTAATTTGCTCCAACACGGAAGGAAGCATGGAGAAGGACACCGCCTCTTGCTCCGTCCAGTCAAGCGGATACATGGAAAAGTTGCTAATGAATGCATATCCTTTGCCATGTCCAAAGTTGGAGATCGGAATATTCATCGCGTGCAGCGCCTCAAGATCTCTATAGATCGTCCGCTCCGTAGTCTCGCACCGTTCTGCCAATTCACGAGCCAGAATACCGGGCTTTGACTGTATTAAATTAATAATGCGCATAAGTCGAATTAAACGTTCGGTCACAGCAGGCACTCTCCTTAAAATTCCCAAATCACGCAGGCAATAGCTAGTAAATTCGACCTATGGCATGGAGAGTCCTGCTATTTCTTTCGCTTCATCTGTCGAATCTTCTTCTCATGCAGCGTCTTTCTTGTGTAGTTGGAGTAAGAAAAGCCTTCCAGTTGGTTATACAACAGCTGCGCTTCCTCCCTCAACTCGGCATCCTCAGACTGTATGGCCGCACATAACATCGTATCGGCCTGCTGCTGCAACAGCCTGATTCCTCTCTCCTCATCGCCGCAATCAAAAGCAGCAATTGCCGTTTCAATCGCTATTGCCGTCTCCGTAATCTTAATTTCTTTCTCTACGTGCGGATCAGCCGTTTGCCCGAGCAGCTCTAAGTCATTCGTAAAGTTTGCTTCGGCCGAATGCTTCAGTGAACAGAGCTTAACTCCCTCCGTCACATCTGCATAATTCCATTGCATGTCGAAAATATGATGAGTTCCTACTGCATGAGGATTGAAGGATAGTTCTACTAAAATAGATTTCGTTTCCCCCTCGAAAACATCGCCAAGGGAAAGCTTTAGCCCTCCTTCAACTTGTTCCGACTTATAACCGTAAACCTGCTTTATCGTTACGCCCTCTGCATGATTGATTGTCAGCTCAACATTTTGTGCGGTTACCGACAACAAGCCCTGGAGCTCCTCCGAGAAAATTGCAGGAATATCTTCCGGCTTCGCGATAAAGTAGAAGTTGCCTCCTCCATGGTCTGCGAGACCCGCCATTAGTTCCTCGTCAAACCCGTCTCCAACCCCCATGGTTGAAGTCCCTATTCCCATGCCTCTGAATTCTTTGGCGATAGCTAGCAGCTTCGATCGATCCGTAATCCCTTCGTTTGCATGACCATCGGATAGCAAAATGACCCGATTCACGCTTCCCTGCTCTAGACTATGCTTCACATGCTGAATGCCCTGCAGCAATCCGCCGCTAAGGTTCGTGCTGCCGCCCGACTGTATAGCTTCAATTTTCTGCTTCATTATTGTCTTCTGCATTGCATTCTGATGGGCGAATATCGTTTGTACCTGATCATCGAAGACAACTATGCTTAATTGGTCATGGCTATCCAATTGATTCGCGGCGAACTGGCAGGCCTTCTTGCTATATTCAAGAGGAGCGCCCTCCATGGAGCCGCTCCGATCTAATACTAGAGACAAATTTATTGGCGCTCGGTTATTTAACGTTCCCTTCGCTTCTCCGGTGAGCTCTACTAGCAAAAACGCCCGTTCTTCTCCCCCCGTAGGCCAAAACTTTTTATTCCATGCAGTTGTTGCTTTTAGCGCTGTACCCATATGTTTCATCCTCTCTCATCCATCTATAGATAAAAATTTAACATACGTTTTGGTCAATGCTCTGTCAGGGAATAATTGTTCGTATAAAAAGAAAAAGCTTAGCCATTAATTCGACTAAGCTTTTTCTTTTTATGTATATTTCACCACAAAACCATTACAGCATCTCCACAAAAGCATCAATCAAGCTGTTCTTGCTCAACAAGCATCATTGTGCATTGTATGACATCATTCACATTAGCCCAGCAAGTTGAAAACTATTCTCCCATCCGCTCTTTCAAACCTCTATAAAATTGCTCCAAATCAATCTGATCAGGCAACCCCGATACCTGCCCATCCCCAATTTCAATAATAACCCAATCACCACCGGCGGTCTTCGCAATATCCATCGTAAAGAATTCACTGGCAATCCCCTTGCTTATTGCAATAAAGGGCTCAAGATTTGGCTTATCCTCCTGATAACTTGCTTCATCCCAATACTCTGCAGTTGCCAACAGCTCATGCTTTAAGAAAAACAACCGGTATTCATTCGATAAGGGCATACCGCTGAGAGGATGCTTCGACAATTGCTCGAGCTCGATAAACTCGCGGAACACAATGCCGCCGCTAAGCTCCGTACCTTGACGCTCAATAAAGTTTCTTAGCACATATTCCACCTGCTGCCTGTCAGATGCGTCCGGCACAAAACATGCCTCTTCCCATTCATGCTTCCGTGACTTCACATAATCTTTGATAATCATCGGTTTCTTGCCAAAGATTCGCAGCATCTCGTGAACGCCGTCATAACCAGCGTCTAGAGAATCGATGTCCATCCAACAGCTAAAAGGCGTTGCGTCTTTTATGACTTCATATGAACTCGGAAAGTAATGACCGTTAATGTATTCTTGCGGGGAGTTAATAAGTAGGAGACTCTTTTGCTTCAAAGCGTTGTACAGCGCTTCATAGCTCTCGGGCTTCATCATCCACCCTCTATAAATCACGGTTTCCGGCTCGTCTGCAGCCTGTATACGCTTGATGGATTTCATACCGTTACCGTCGAGCAGTTGCTCCAAAGAAAGGAGCTCAACCTTGATTCCAAGCTCCTTAGCCTTTTCGTATTCAGCCTCGTACCCTGCATCAACCTGACGATCATTAAACACATCGGAGCAAAATAATACTCTCATCAATGAGCACCTCGCAATACGATCTTTTTAATAATCGTACCACATTCTGGAATTTCCCCATATAACATGATTTAAGTATTGAATAACTAGGGGAAATGGAGCTAATAAACTTTGATTCATTAATTGAGCGAGTTCGTTATTCAACGGAAATACCCCTTCTTAAATAAAGTTATATAAGATCAATATGTATTATTCTTAGTACGCTTGAATTCCAAACTTCAAAAGCTTCTTGGGTAATAGATCATCAAGGTTCTGGATATCGCTATCAACAAGTTCTATTAAATTAAATCCATATTTTGAATAGACCTTTATCTTCTCTTTTTTTCGTTCAACATATCTTTCATCGTTCTCAAGACCCCAAAACTCAATATAGACTTTTCCAACAGGAAGATAGAAATCGCAATAGACCTCTTCTTCCACTGGTAATCTCCGTTCATAGGCATGGACGATCTCCGACATATACAGCCAATTATCAATTAACATTTCTGCTCGAGAACGAACATAGTGTCCATCGGCTGCACGATGCTTTGCCTCAAACTTATCACGAAAATTAGAACTAGAAGGCTGCTTATCTTCATTAATATCTTCCACCGGCGTTCCTTGAACGGACTGGAAGGTTTCGAGAAGCCTTTTGTTCGTCAGTATACTTGAATCCCAACAAACGTAAGGGACTCCCGTTTGTTCATATTCAAATTGTTTTCCACCTAGGCTTTCTCCAAGCTTTGTTACGGACCAACCTTTTACATTTTTTTGAACCATTCCAAGCTCTGATAAGATTGGGTTAATTCTAAATTTTGATATATTAAAATGCTTACTCAGTGTAATTGCACTTAATAATTTATCAGAACCACCAATCTCTGAAAGAAATTCTTTTATCTTTCCATCCCACGCTATATAGGTACCATGCTGAGGATGGCTTTTCATTGTTCCACCCAACTCAACACCTTTATTGGTTAATACCCAAGCCTCATTTTCTCTTAGAATGCATCCCGCATCCGTTAAAGATTGAAACAGGTGTTTTGCTTGTAACCCCAGTTCTTTTGCTAATGCTGTCGTTGATATTTGTTTCTCGCTCATCTGATCCTCCTAGTTGTCTAGCCCTACTTAATAGGTAAATGCTTTCTTAAAGAAATGAATAGTGATATCAAATTCTTAAGCTATGTTATCTTCCTCAGTCGGAAATATTTTACTGTTAGTAGATTTCGACAATATAGTACAATAGTCCTCCCAGATACATGATACAGCTGGAAGAAAAAATAAAATAGAAAAAGACCCAACTAATTATTAGCTGCGTCTCAACTAACCGAAGATTTGCCACAGACTTCCTTCAGATTCCAAAGAAGACTTGAACACTAAAGAAAGCGCCCATGCTGGAAGAACTAATAAAGTAATTCTAGGATACAAAATTAAAAGTATGCTTTATCCTGATTGCTTCTGGGATGATACCTGCTTGCTTCTCTGTTCAACTACTTTGTCTAAGTACTGTGTAAACTTGGACTCCCCACTATAAGTTAGGAACAACCATTCTAATGCTCTGGTCATACCAATATAAAATAGCGAGACTTCCCTTTCTTCTGCTTCTTCAAGTGGAAATGGCATATTTTCAATATTAATGATAAATACAGCTTGAAAATCAAGACCCTTAGCACTATCAATGGTAGATATCTTTATAGTGTTCTCATCTCGCACAAAATTTCGTTTAGATTCAGGGTTCTCAGTAATCCAGGTATATCGTAACTCATGTTGCCCTAAGCTGTTTTTAATTTCATCAATGTATGAAGTACGGTGACTGTTTTTGACCCGATACAAAATAGCTATATCCTGCAATGGTATACCTTTCTGTTGATGTAGGTACGTAATCGACTTGGCTACAAAATTCATTTCCTGCTTAATATCTTGAAATCCCTTGATCAAAGGTTCGGGGCCTTTTCTCTTAGTCGATTGCGGTGGAATAATCTCTACACCATCTAAAGAGGCTTCTTGAACTTTATTCTTTAACTGGGAATGCTCCTGATAAAAGTCCCAGGCAAACTGCACAATTTGCGCCGTATTTCGGTAATTAATAGAAAGAATTTTAGAACGTCCCCGAAAATCAAGACCTGTATCTTGTGCCAAGCTTGACTTTCTTTTAAAAATGGATTGGGCACGGTCTTCAACTAAAAGCAATGACTGCGTTTCTGGATTTAAACAATGACTAAGCAGTTTGAGCCAATCCGCTTCAAAATCCTGGCCTTCGTCAATCATAATCGCATCATAAATCGGCAAGATCGCTTCATTTTTGTTCACTTTATCCAATAGTGTTGGTATTTCACTATCTTTCATCTTCAAGCTATTTCGCAACCACTCATGAAAATTATATACCGAAATATTGGAATTTTTTGAGCTTTCCGAAAATGGAGGATTCAGCAGATCTAATAAATCATCAGGCTCATTCATCATCCGCTCAATCATTTGTTTTAAATTGCGGGATAACGGGATCCCATAACATAACACGAGAATTTTCCAATCTGGTTGAGTCTTGGCTAACATCTTCGCACGACTAGCAAGAACAAGCGTTTTCCCACTCCCTGCAACCCCTCGAATAAGCCTATGCTTATCGCCTATTTGCTTGGCCATATTTTCTTGATGGAGATCCATCGTTTTAATGTTATGCAAGGAGAGTAAGAGCTGATCCTGATAATTGATAGGAGGCTTGAAGTCTGCGCTAATCCGGACTTCTGGAAACAAATGAAAGCGTATGGCTTGTATGTCTTCATTGGTTAAAATGTTCTTTTTCTGATTCCAAACCGTAAACATGCCCTGAATTTTTTCATTTAATATCTCTGGAGAAAAACCATCCTCATCAATATCAATTTCATCTCTGCACAGCACAAATTGAGGTTCTATCACTTGGTACAGTCCATGTTTGATAAAATCCTCTTGTGTTAGGCGAGTAAAAACAGTACCAAAACCATAAGGGAACTTTAAATAAGAACCTGCCTCTTGTACTAGATTCTTGTCTTTTTTCAAGTGATCTGTTATTAAACGAGCATTGTCCCTAGCTTGTTTCAGTGGGCTTTTCGTTGTCACCAATTCACCTGCTGTATTTCTTAAAACCCATTCATCCTGATTAATTTGATAAAGTGTACCTTTTGTATAATCTTTTACTTCCAGAATGACTAGCCCCAAATCTGGACCTATAATTATAAAATCGGGTCTTCTACCTCGAATTTCGGGTTCATAATATATAACATAGTCACTTGGCAAATGATCTTTAAGACATTGAAACAAAATACGTTCTCCAGTTGTTGCAGTTCTTGGTATTGTTTCCGGAACCATGTAAGCCATATCCTGTATCCCCTACTTCTCATTCTACTAGCACCATTATAGTACTAACAGCCCAGGTTGAATATACAGAGTATGACAAAAAACCTTATTTTTCACTACGACACTCAGAATGTGCATTTCAGCTTATACAAACAGATTTCCTTTGTCCAAGCGTGCAATATCCCTAGTTACCACTCTCTTTATCTTGCCCCGAATAGATGGACACGAAGAAAAACTCTATAATAAATCATGGAGAGGTTCTATGGGACAACGGAAGAAATTTGGCAAGGCATTTAAGCGGCAGGTAATCCTGCGTGTATTAGCTGAAGAATCAACAGCTTCTGAAACAGCCAGAGAACTGGGCGTGCATTATTCGACGGTTATATGGACTGGGTAAAGTTGTATAAACAAGACTGTGAACAATCAATTCCAGGTAGTGGAAATCTTAGTTGGTCACCCTAACTCAATTGATCAGTAACGAACTGACAAGCCTTCTTGCTGAAGGCAAGCGGAGCTCCTTCCATGGAGCCGCTGCGGTCAAGCACCAACGACACATTCATAGGTGCTCGATCAGTACGCACTCCAGGCGTATTTCCTTTTAGCTCGAGCAGTAGAAATGCCTGTTCCGCCCTCCCGTTGGCCAGAACTCTTTATTCTATTGCGCTGTCGTTAGAATGGTGGTACTCATATGCAGCATCCTTTCCTATTGGTCTATTGATAAGAATGTAACATATCGTTTGGACACAGCTGTGTCAGGGAATGGTTGTTCGTATAAATTCAAAAAACTTAGCACCATAACGGGCTAAGTTTTCATTAAGCATCTATTTATCTGCTGGAAATTACTTCTGTCTAGTAAATTACTCCGGATAAGATTTTTTAGTAATTGCCACCATGTTTGCATATGGAATAGCAGGGTCGTTTATATGTTGCAAGTATGATCGATTAGAAGGTATTAAATAATTATAAATCTCAGATGGATATGAAGTGCACCCCTTATAGTAGACATTGTAAAAACACCCTGGTGTTTAAACCGATGAAACTATAGGGGGTGCTTTTCGTTATGGCGAGAAAAGGACAGAAATTTGAGAAGTATAGTTTTGAATTGAAGAAGAAGGCTATTGAGCTACGACATGGAGGTATGACCAAGCAGAGGGTAGCGGAAGAGCTTGGGATCGCAGATATCGGGCGTTTAAAGGTGTGGATGAGGAAGTATAAAGAGCAAGGCGAATATGGACTTATGGAACACCGAGGCAGACGAGTACAGTACAAGGATCAGGAACGTTATCTTAAGCGATTGGAGATGGAGAACGCTGTCCTAAAAAAGTGGTTAGAAATTACGAAGAAGGAGGTATACCAGAGAAGTATCGGCTCGTCTGCGAACTTCGTGAAGGTTTTAGCGTCAAAGAACTCTGTAAAGAAATCGGTGTCTCCCGAAGTGGATTCTACGCATACTTGAAGCGACTGAAAACAGATGAGAATAAGGAGGATAAACAGTTAATTCGTGACACTTTTGAATACTATAGAGGCGTGTATGGGTACCGCCAAATTCAATTGTTCATGTTCCAAGATCATGGCGTGTGGATGAACCATAAGAAGGTTCTCCGGCTCATGCAAGAAATGGAGCTGCGCTCTAGAGTACGTCGTAAATACCATCACAGTACTCGAAGCTGGAACATTGGTGATCGCGTTACGAAGAACATACTGGAACGTAACTTTCAAGCGGAAGCACCCAATCAAAAATGGGTAACTGACGTCACACAGTATCGAATTGGTGATGTTTGGTTGTATCTCTCCGCCATTAAAGATTTGTGTCAGAACGAAATTGTCGCTTACCAAACCAGTCATCACAATGACAAGCAACTTGTTCTACAGACGTTCTCTAAGGCGTTTGAAAAGGAAAAGGACGTGGCTGGGCTGATCGTTCACAGCGATCAGGGGTCCCAGTACACGTCCTACGATTACCACGACATGCTGCCAAAGGTTGGCGCCCAAATCAGCATGTCCAGGCGAGGCAATTGTTACGATAATGCCTCAATGGAAAGCTTCTTCTCGCATTTGAAGACAGAAGCGCTCTATCCTTATGATATTCGATCAGTAGAAGAAGCACAAAGCCGAATTGAAGAATATATACACTTTTACAACAATAAGCGTCCACAAAGAAAACTAAACAAGCTGGCTCCGATTCAGTACCGGCTCCAGCTTGTTAGGTAGGGTCTTTTATTCAGTGTCCGCTATATGGGGTCTTGACCAATATTTTAGGGGTTTTATATTGTGTAATAAAAGATCGCAAGATTGGACAACATTTGTCTGCGATCCGACAGGTGGAATCATATAAATATCACGTGCTGCAGAGAGTTCCTGTACAGTATTCCGATATTCTACCATCGATGGGTCAATTTTTCTGCCTCGCAAAGAATATATTTTATCAATCCATTTTTCAGGTATGTATCCCTCTTCGTAAGCTTCAAAAAATTGCTCAGCATAAAAAGATTCATCCTCTAAGTAACCTTCTTCAAGAAGCTTCAAAACCGGCAGGTATAGATTATAGATACGAAGAGCTTCATCACGGTCTTTTGTAAGACTCTCCAACTCATCAATAACGTTCTTACTAAAGTCATCTAGTTCGTCATACAACAAATTCCGGGTACTCATAATGTATCTCCCACCCTTCGGTTATTTCGTTATAGGTATAATAGCTAACAAGTCTTAAAACTCAAATGGAATGTTTTTCTTTTGAGGAGTCTTTTTCACATTAGCAGCGCCAACGTTTTAGGTACTGTTTTATTTTGAAATATAATCTCTATTTCCTAGGTCTTGAGCAAATCCAGTATATTCCACTCTTTATTTTCCCACCTAACTACCCATTATTTTTTGATTCATAACCAAATTATAAGGATCGAATGACAACTAGACGTCAGGCTATAAAAAAAAGAAGCTGCTACACTGCATCTTCGCGCACAATGGGCTGCCCAACCCACTCGCTCTTCTTTAATTCAATCAGACTATATTCCACTCCCTAACTTCTCCAACGACTGCAACATCGTCTTACCAGAATAAGTAAGCGGCAATTGCAAAAAAACGTATTTGTTCATCATCCGGTTAACTTCCTGTGGCCTCGGATCATTAAAATGATACAAATTATGCACCAGTTCATCCCCCGCAACCATGATCATCTCATTGATTTGGCTTATAATACTTCTATTACTGGTTGGCGTATAGCTAATTCCTGTAATCCTGTTTATGTATTTATCTATAAATTGTTGATTTGCCCCGTCTAGACGCAAATTCTCTTGTATGTGCTCTATAATTATTTGATCCAAACGCTTAAAATCAGCTTTCACTAATCCATAAATGACAAAGTTATATCTGGATTCATTGTTCATAATCAAAACGCATTTTTTCCGTTTGCATATAAATAAATGTGCATGCCAGCCATATATCGATTTATCAAAGCTTGGCTGCACCGCGGATAACGGTACTTGAAGCTCAGCAGCGAGCATCTTTGTGCATTGAACCACTATCATAGAAATTACCTCCAGGCATGTTTTAAACTCCTCTCCCATCCGCACTTTAATAATCGTACCACATTCTGGAACTCGCCCCTATAAAATGATTTAAGAATTGAACAACAAGGTGGGGAACGAAGGGGAGGTTTGGAACTGGAGGAGCGTCAGCGTTCGCCTTTGTCTCCGGATTTCAACCACAGACAGTGGTAAAATGAAAGAAATCTGGAGACAACAGCGGCCGGAAGTCCAAACTTACCCGAAGTTGCGAACGATAACCGCGAGTTAGTCCCTTAACCTCATTTTATCCCCCCTCACCCCGGATAATCCGTAATCACCCCATCCACCCCAAGTTCCTTCATCCGCTCCATATCCTCATCGTTCTGAATCGTCCATGCGATCACCTTCCGGTTCCGGTCATGGATCTTCTGGACGGTCTGCTCATCTAGCAGCTCCTTCGGATAATGAATGTACGCGGTGAACGATGCCAGCGCATCGAGCGTATCATCCGACAAAGGATGCTGATCCTCATGAATAAGCGCTGCGACGGGAATGTTCGGCAGCAGGTTGTGAATGAGACGCGTCGATTCGAAATCATACGATTGGATGATGATGCCTGCGCTGTTCTCGACTCCCCCTATGCCCTTTAAATGCCTTGTACCCTTTAAATCCGTGCTATTCAAACGCTCCTCATATCTGCGCACGACCTCAGCGACCTGCTCTTCAATGCCCGGATAGAGCTTCGAATCCTTAATCTCGATCAGCATCGCCATTTTCCCGGCAAAGCGGTCCATGACATCCTGTAAGGGCAAGATCTTCTCGTCTTTCTTATCGCTGTTTGAGCTTTTCCCTGCATCCATATCTTCCAGCTCGCCCAGCGTATAATCGTCAACGGCGCCTGTATGCTCCGTCGTTCGATCTACCGTATCGTCATGGATGACGACGAGCTTTCTATCCTTGCTCAGCTGCACATCGAATTCGATGAAGTCAGAGCCTAGACGCTCGGCTTCCTCGAAGGCAGCCATCGTATTTTCAGCTTCATGGCCGGATGCTCCGCGATGCGCAATGATAAGAAATCCCTCGGGTGAATTGGGATTAGACGCAGATACAATGAATGTTAGGCAAAATAAGAACAATAAAAGCAGTACCACTCTGCGCCAAACATAAGCACTATTTCGTCTCACCATCCTGCCATCTCCTTGTAGGTTCTGTATTATTTTGCGAAATAAATAGTCCTATTAACTTAAACACACGCGGCATCGCCCGAAACATAAAATCAAGTTGACCCATACGAAAAAAAGGCGATAACCAAAGCATCACAGCTTGGATTATCGCCTTCTTATGATCTCACCAGCATTACATATTCCGCCAGCCATCCACCGAAGGCAGGACAATCTCCTGTCCCGGCAATGAAGTGGAAATTCGCGTGATGCTCTCCGAGAGCCAGCCGAAAAACTGCTCGAATTTCAATTCCTGCATTAGAAGCGGCGTGCGTTTGGAGGATATTTTCCGCAAGGCATCCATATCCGCATGCTCCCCTGTTCCTATGGCGAAGACATTGATTTTTCCGTCTTTCTCCCAAACATTCATCTGCTGGGCAGCCTCGTCGATCGAGTCTGTCGGAGCACCATCCGTCATCACGATAAGCCACGGCCGATAATAATCAATGCCGATGGAGGAGTAGAGCTTCGTTCGATTTTCTAACATTTGCAAGGCTAACCTAACGGCTTCACCCATAGGAGATGAGCCCCCCGCATGCAGCCTTGGCAGCCTCATATCCGTTACCTTGTCAAACGTCTGCAGGACCTGCACCGAGCCTCCAAACTTCACAACAGCCAGCTCTAAAGCTGAAGTCACTAACGGATTGGCACAGAGCTCAGCCAGCATTTGTTCCAGCCCTTTATTTAGCTGCTCAATCGGCGGCCCTGACATTGAGCCGCTCACATCGATCACCAAACACAGCGGCAGCCTCGTCATTGGATTTTCTGCAAGCTCCTTGCGAAGCAGCACCATATTGTTATTTTTACGGTCTATGCCCAGTCTCCTCCCTTCCTATTCCGCTCATAAACTCACACATCGCGTCCAGAAATGTGGAGCTGCTCCTATCGAGCTTTATGCTTTCGGTTGTCGAATCTTCTTCTTGGACCGGCTCTATAATCTGGGAATAGCACCCTTTGCATAAAATCGCAGCCACATGCTCTTCCAGGTAGCGCAGTTGCGAGGTTTCTATCCGATGCTCAGTACCGCAGGAAGCGCATGCCGCCTCGCTAGTATTCGCCGCAGGAATAACTGGGACCGACGGGTAGATATCTGAAGTGGTCAAGCTCGAGTACAGCACATAACGATACATTCGAAAAAGCTGCTCCCAGCTTTCCGCGCTGCACCCCCTTCCGTGCCGTAGCCCGTCAAACAGCCGCATTCGAATGATGAGCGGAAGTGAGCTCCACATCGTAGACCAAGCGCCAATCGGCTTCTCGGGTATGTACGGTTCATAATAGGGAAACGGGAAATTCTCAGGCTTGATATGCGCGGCGCCTGCTATTCCGCCTTGAAAGGTGTACGGATTTTTTCCCGGCAATAGCAGTTGGAAGGCAAGTGAGGATAAGGAGTGCAGCTCCTGCCCCCAGGTTCTCATGAGTCTCTGCCGTCCTGCCTGTTCTCCGAATGCAGCAAAGCTGACTCCGATTCGCTCACACGGAAATTCATTCACTTGATAATCATCGGTATCGATGACGTAGATTTCCTTTGGGCTTTTCACCCGAATATTTCCTAGGTCATAGTCGCCTATCAGTACATTTTGCTCATGCAGCTGCTTAACCAAATCGAAAACAGCCGTTCCGAGCTGCGCTAATTCCTGACGGGTCCATTTGGGATAATGCTTTTGCAGCACAGGCTTGTACGCTAAAAAATCACTTAACGGCCTTCCCTTCGCCAGCTTCATCATATAGCCGATTGGCATGCCTGCTGCATTAAACACCAGCTCCTCGGGCCAGCATAAACCGCTGATGGACAGGGGAGATGCACACATGACCTTTAGCTTTTCGATTTTATCGACAGTCAGCTGGGCAGGCCGAAACAATTTGACAGCCATCTGGTTGCTGCCTTGATAAACGATGCTGTCCGCGCCCTCTCCCAAGCATTTAACTAAAGTAACCTGCTCCTTATTAGCGAGCATCACTTGTTCGTTACCCTTCGGCATGCTTTCCTTTATCGTTATGGGTTGCGATTTCGGTCTCATCTGTTCGGTGACGACATGGAAATGCGGCTTAGGCGACCAATCGAGCAGCGGTGAAGGCTCCGCAGGCGTGTCCGTCATCGTCTCAAAATCCCACTTTGACAATTGGCCTGCGTCGCCGATCCTGAGGAGCAGGATTTCTTTCCCTTTTACCGCATTTTGCCGATTCAAATGGTCCAAGTCCTTCGCCAGATTGGCATCCTGCGTAAGAAGCGCTAAATGATGCTTATGGTAAAACTGCTGGAACACGTACAAAAAAGTCTGATCGGCAATCGTCGGATCGTCATCGCTGCCTAACACTTGAATGAGCCCGGCTTCCATATACTTGCTCATTAATTCAGAAGCCTGCTTCGCGCGGTTTCGAGTCTGCTTATCCTCATGCTTCAGCAGCCGGTTTACTTCCTCCACGACACGCTGCGAGAGCTTCACCTGCGCTTTGCGCAACAATAAAGCCCGCGGCAATTCCTCACTCAATAAAGTGCTCGATAAGGGATTCATCCAACTGCATGTATCAATAAACAACTTGTATTGATTGACAACTCGCAATAAATCTATCGATCCCACTCCCTTCACGGCGTCCGCGGAGCTTGCTTGTTAAGCCCTTCAAGCCATTTGATGAGGCTGCCGATAATCCACTTTCTCTCCAGCAATAGGCCGCATATAAGTAAGAACACATAAGAGGACACTACGTATTGCAGGCCTGGAAAGGTAAGCAGCTCCGCCATGCTTATCGGTTTGTCTTTGCCACTCATCAACAGTTGCCCATAGAGCAGCAGCCAATAGCCGCATAAGAGACCGACTGCGGAATGTGCGCTCATCTTCGTAATTTTGACGAGCAACGCGACAACGATCGGAACGAGAATAACAAAATTAAAGCTTTCGACTTCGAATTGCAAGCGAAGCATATAGCATAGAACGAATGCGATGAACCCGTAGGCTAATGCGGCAAGTCCATAGCTCTGTTGCTTCAAGGAACGATGGACGGCCCAGCTAATGACCAAATAACCGGCAGCAAACTTTAACGTATTCGGCTCGCCCTTCGTCTGAAAAAATACGATCCAGAACGGCAGATTTAGCCACAGGAGCACTTTAAGAAGCTTCTCGGAATGGGTTATTTTATCGTAGCCATGCGGTTTGCTAAAAACGAATACGATAATGGCGATCAAAATAATAAAAATGGGTTCTTCAATAACCGAGGCCGCACCCTCCGGACCGAAAAAGTATTGCAGCTTATACTCGCCTTCCTGTTGCGGAAGCCTCACAATGACGGAAATGAGAAATAGCCAACTTCCATAAATCAGACCGCTGGCTAGGTTTGTCGTAAATTCCGCGAAGAGCACGAGTAAAAAAACGGCAATCGGAAGCATTCCGGTCCATAGATTCTCTGGAAGCGCCAGCCACTTAAACACGAGCGCATAAGAAATCATGCTGTACGCCAATGCGCCGAATACGGGGCTTCGAGCCAGTTTGGACATCATAATCGCAAAATGCAAAATGATAATAAATCCGAGCATACCGCCTGAGAGCGCAGTATGCTCCAAGCTTTTTGGAACAATATAAAATCCCAGGCTTAAAAAGAACAACAGGATATCTAAGGTGATCAGCATGCCAATAGGAATTACTCGATATTTCGTTTTAGACGTCATTGAGGCGCGTCCCCGTTTCTTCCTGGGCTTCCCGCTCCAATGCTTCTTCAGCTCCAAGCTTGTCCTGAACCGCGCACATGAGCGCAACCGCGCAATCATCGGTCGTCTGCTCGCGAATCAGCGTCTCCAAATTAGACAACAGCGCTTTCTCCACGACATCGGCTGAATGTTCACGCATCCAGTCCCATATTCGGCTGACCGCGACGGCAAGCTGCTGCTCCTTGCGGTTATACAGTGATTCCGCTGCACCGTCTGACATCAGGATGAAGCCGCTAATATCCTCAGAATGCCCATAGTACAAACGCAGACGCGCCTTCGCATCCTTGGACGTAGTAAAATAAGTCGTGTTTACATATTCTCCGTTATCTGGATAAGACAAGATTTCGCGCTCCCCGGCTTGTTCGAGCCCAATGACGCCATCACCGAGATGACCGGCAAAATAGGCCTCCCCTTTCACCGCAGCAAAGAGCAGCGTTGACGCATAATTGCCGGCAGGCTGTTCAAAGCCGGGCAATTCCTCAATTGCCTGCAAAGCGGTTTGGATAATCCGTTCCGATGCTTGCTCCTGTCCGGCATCGAGCAAATCGTCGAAGCAATCGCTTAACATCCAAGCTACTGCCTCCGATACGATGGCTGCTCCTTGATCGGAATAAGGACTTGAGCCTGCTCCGTCCGCCACCACGATAATCGATACCCCATTCGCATGAAGCTTATACACCTTATCTTGGCATGGAAGATCCTTTTTCAAATGCGAGCGTCCCGTAACCGTCCCGCTGACCATCGACCATTTTGTTTCCAGCTTTCCCAGTCCCTTCGACATCTGATTAATGGTTACAGCGTTTCCCATTCCGATACCCAGCTAGGCTTATCCAGCTTTACGTCCTCGCCTGGCGTGGAAGCCGATACGCGCGATACGCTTTTGCTCAGCCATTCGAAGAAATCCACAAAATTCAAATCCTTTAGGCGCAGCGGCGTGCGCTTTGGCGAGAATTGCTTGAGGGCGTTCAAATCCGCATCCGCACCGATCCCGATCGGAAAGATCGTCAACTTCTTCTCATCCAGGAGTGTAGTCGTGCGGTATGCCGCGTTTGCAATATTGTCCGTCGGCGCGCCATCCGTCATCAATACCAACCAAGGCTGATAATAATCGACACCTACGCGGGCGTACAGGCGTTTTCGATTTTCGAGCATCGTCAGCGCCGTTTCCACAGCCTCCCCCATTGGCGTCTTGCCTGATGCCGACAAATGAGGAATCGTCTGGCGATGAATGCTGCCAAACTCGAACACCGTCTGCACGGAGCCTCCGAAGGTAACCATTGAGATTTCCGCCGCTGCACAGGCAATATCATCGCGTCGAATGCTTTCCATAAATAGTTTGACGCCTCGGTTCAGCTCTTCAATCGGATCGCCGGTCATGGACCCGCTCACGTCGAGCACTAAACAAATCGGCACCCGTGCCGTAGGGTTTTCTGTCAATTCTCTTTGCGATAGTATTAAATCATTCATATTCATATTCCTCCTATATTCGATTTAAAAAATTAATAAACTTTTGCAAAAAGCCGTTTGATGGCTTAGGGACCGCCCCTGTTGTCTGCTTGTTAACAGGAGGACGCTGCGTACCGGATCCGTGCTGCTGTGGACGGGATGTTTGCGTATGCTGCTGCGGTCTATTCTGAGCAGCCGGCCTCGGGGGTGCAGATGCTGAAGCTGGCCTGGTGCTTGAGAAGCCGCCGGTACTTGAAGTCGGCCGAGCCGCAGACGTCCTACGCGTATCGCCTTGAGGCATACTCTGGGCACCGCCTACTGCCGCTTCATTCATAGCCCGCTGCAGACGGATGAGTTGGAGGCACTCCTCGCAAGTAAATCTTCTCCCCTGCTTTTCCAGCTTCGTTTTGTGATCGACATGCAGTTGCTTAGGTAATCCACAAGCCCGGCATTCCATGATCGCCAGCTTTCCTTCCGGGATCTTATGCGTCGTAGGAAACAGCTCATCGCTGATGTAACCCTTCGTCAGGATGTTCAAATACTGAATCAGCTGCTGCTTGAGCTCCGCCGTGCTCATCCGGTTATTCTCTTTGAACGTTTTGTACAGCGTTTCCTTTAGCTTATAAGGCAGATTGCTCCAAATAAATCGCCATGGCCCGTCGGGCGCCTTGCCCGTCGTTTCGTCTCCGAACGCATACGGAAAATCCATGTTCCGGATGTTCTCGGCCGGCGTGCCTCCGCCTTGCTGGGAATAAGGCGGTTTGCCCGGCAGTAAAGTCATGAAAACAAGGGTAGCGACTGCAAAATGCTCATGCTGATACGTTCGAAGGAATGTGGAATACGTTTTCCCTTGGATCTCCGGAGCCGTAAAGTTGATCGTTCCGACCGGGCAGGGATAGCCTTCAATCTGATAGCTGTCCGTGTCGACTAAGAACACTTCGGTCTCACTCTTAACCAGGATGTTAAGGGGATTAATATCTCCGATAATAATATTACGGTCATGCAAATATTCAATTTTGTCTAAAATGGATATGGCCAGCTTAACGAGCTGCTGCCGTTTCCAATTCGGAAAGTTTTTAAGCAGAACGGGCTTTGCAAACAAGGTGGTCTGCATCGGCTTTCCATCTGCCGCATCCATCAAATAGCCGACAAACTCGCCTGAATCGTTGGCTACTAATTCCTTCGGCCAACAAATCCCCTTCTTATCTATTGGAATTTGCAGCATACGCGCCAGCTTGTCTCTGCGTGATTCCGTTAGCCTCTCCTTGCGGTATACCTTGCAAACCATGCCATTGCTCGTTTCGTAAATAAACCCTTCGCCACCGTTTCCGATTTCTTTGATCAGACGCAGATCCCCGTAATTCCTCGTTTTTATAATGCCGTTGAGGCCCGGAATGGAGGATACCTTGAGCGGGATATCCATTCCCGTGTTTACCTTCGTGCTTAGCTCCAGCTTTACGACATTTTTGTGTGCAGACCCGGCTTTAGTACTCGCGGGCGGCACTTCATTCGAAGGCCGTTCAAGGTTCGTGTTCATGTTCGTGTTCGGCTTTGAGCCGACAGCCTGCGTTGGCGCGCTGTTCCCTCGCGTTTGCTCATCAAACTTCCACTCGACCAGCTTGCCCCGCTGATCGACCTTCAGCACGATGATCGGATTACCTCTTACGGCCAATTGGTAATTCAAATTATTAATATCTTGAGCAAGGCCTTTATCCTGCGTAATGAGCGCTAGATGATACTTGACCCTAAATTGCTGAAAAACGAACAAGAAGGTTTGGTCCGTAAACGGATCGCTGGGTTTGCCGTACAAATCGATCATCTTCCAGTCCATATATTGCTTGAGGAGTTTGGCTCCCATTTCCGCCTTCTCGCGCTTCTCCATGCTTTCATGCGTGAGCATGCGCCTAATCTCTTCCATGACCTTGATCGGCAGCTTAAGCGATTCTTTCGTATCGCTCAACGCCTGCGGGAGCTCGTCGCGAAGAAAATGGACGGCTGGCGGATGCATCCACGTGCTCGTATCGACAAACACCTTGTATTTCACGACCATCTGCTGCAAATTCATAGCGATCAAACCTCGTTTTCGGGCTGCGTGATCAGCATTCTCGCCTGTTCAAGCTCCGTTTCGGCTGCTAAAAGCAGCTTAACGAGCCGTTTGGATTCCGCCGGAGCGGTCGTATGCAGCTTCATCGATTCCTCTACGGACTGGTCGATTTTTTGAAGTCCCTCTGTAATATGTCCCTGCAGCTCAATCAGCCGATCCATGCTTTCATCCGCAATCGCCACTTCTTCCGGCGCTATCTCCTCTTCTGATTCGCCAATGTCAATAACCTCATCCTCGAAGCTCTGAATGCTCCACATGCCCTCATTGATTTCATTTGAGCCTTCTTCGTCGCCCACATCGGTCCATTCACTCTCAACAGCATCAAAGGCATGCGATGCCGTTATCTCTGTATGGCCAAGCTGCAATAATGTGAAAAAGCGTTCCAGTCCTTCGCTATTCCAGCAATGGCTGCCCGCTGTAAACTGCCGCAATCCAAGCCCGGATACCAGCACACGGTCCTCGTAAAGCACGATTAGATCATCACTTTCAAAAGAGTCCATTCTCGGCAGCGAAAATACGTCGATGCTAAATCGGTCAGACACGGTGCCAGTTGCAGTTAAATAGGCAAACCATCGCTTCAACTGCGTAACATCGAAATTGAAATCCTTGACTGCATCCCACAGCTGCTCTTGCGCCGGAGTAGCCCCCAGCTGAGATTCGCATTCTTCCAGTAACCACTTTTCCGTCTGCTGTATGAATTGTTTCATCACATTCACCCTATCATTAGTCATATTTTCGTTCTAGTTATCTAGTTAATAAGGAATATCCCATGCCAGCTTGCGCAGCTTCGAAGCTTGTAAACTTCTATCGCTAGATTCCATGCCAACCAAATGCGCTCTCCAAGGTTCGAAATACGCCAGCATCGGCTCTGGTAGCTGTTCGTCCATAAATCTATCGTATATGCGAATGGCATCCTTAAGCGCTCTTTGCGCCTCTTTTTCAAACTTATCTCCCGCTTCCAAATAAGCAGCGGCCCTCTCTAATGCAATGCCAAGACCAATGGAACGGATCGTTGCGCCTGCTGACTGCTGACACAAACGAATCGCCTCGTCATACCGTGCGACTGCCGCTTTCAGGCTGCCTGTTCGAGCGTAGGTATCTGCCGTTTTCCATAAAATAATTTCATAGGGATGGTCGGCCTCTCTCTCGATCTTGAGCAGCTTACGCTCGACTCCGCACTTCATCCATGCATCATAGAGCTCTTTGCCAAACTGTTCGGCATCCTTCTCGATTGCCCGGGCCATAAGCCTGGAATAATGCATAGCGCCAAACAACTGGCCGGATTTATGATCGCGCAGAACCGCTTCTAGAAGATCCGTTGGACTGCTTTCACCTGCTGGCAGCTGATAGGCCTTCAACAGCCATTGATAGGCTTCTTTGCACTCGCCGGCATCGCATTCGAGTTGCGCCCGATATTGCAGCTGTCTCAGCTGATCTCCGGGTTTGTCAAATTCCGCTATCGCCTTATTGCTGTCCTCTCTGGCCAGGTCGTAATATTTCGGATTTCTCCGCGAATGGAATAAGTAGGCTTGAAGCCGCGTTCCGAGTATTTTCCCCCGGTGGCTTGACCTCAGCTCTTCCTGTCCGATTCCAAAATCCCCAACCAGCGAGAATAATCCAATGGTCTCGTCGAGGAAGCGTTCCAATCGGGAAAGCTGTTCAATAGCCTTTTCCGTATCGTAAATGTTCAATAAATGAACCGATTCGCGCAAATAGAAATCAACAGCTATCCTGATCGTTTCCCATCGGCCGCCGAACTTCGGCAATCGTATTTTCATCCGCTGGATCTGGAGGTCTGCCTGCACGACGTCTCCCTGGTGAGTAGCGGTCGTTAATAGGTTGAAGTAGATGCCAAAAATAAATTGTTCCGCCACCGGACAGTTATCGCTCAAGAAAGGAATCATGAATTTTTCGGCGAGCTGCAGCTGCTTCTGAATGCTGTCAAAGTTCCGCTCTACCATGCTGAGCGTCTTGATTCGGCTCTCAAGCATCATTAATTGCGCTTGCTGCGAATATTCCGGCAGCTGGACAAGCCTCTGCAGGACACCCTCCAATAAAACAAGATCCACGGGCGCTACGCGTTCAGCAGCAGTCGCCGTCTCTCCTACGGACAACAGCCATTCATATAATGCCGCTCCAACCTCACCATCGGCTGCCAATTGTTTAACCGCAACGCGCGATGTCCGGTCAAATACGGTAAAGGTATAGCCGCTCTCGAAAAAAGCGATAAGCCGGTCATATTGCTCTGCTTTGAACTTGCGCTCCTTCCGATACCAGGCATGCGAAATAATATCCGCGATCATTAAATGCTCATCCTGGCGGGCCGAGCCGAGCGCAAAGCTCCAAGTCCAGTTCTTCATCTGTTCGGTCAGGCTTCTTCGGGCCATTCCGATCGTGATTCGCTCGCGGAGCCTGCTGATATAGTCGGCACTTGGTATTAAATCAATGCCTATAGCCGGTGCAAGCTCTCCGGTCCGAACCCTCCGGGCCGCGATAATATGTATGCTGACTTCTTTATGGTTGACTGCCAGCGTTTGAAAAAGTTGAATGACGCCTTCAGCAAGCAAATTCAAATAAGTCAAATCCGCATCGATAATTTCTAAACGTTCTCTATTTTCAAAGGTAATGGGCACTATGCTTCGTTCCGATAATGCGGCAAACAAATCGTTAGCCATTCGGGCAAATGACACAGGATCCATCTCCGTCGCGTGAATCGTTTTGGAATAAATGCCATGACTCGCTTTAATCTCATCGATAAGAAGCTTGGCAGCCTCGCGCGGGCCATGCTCCGTGGGAACCAGAGCTCCGCCGACGACAGATGGCACGATGGATTGATCTTGGATATCCTTAACAAAGTCTCCGCTCTCGTCTAACCACAGCTCATACTTCCCCATATATATCCTCCGTGCTAGTGATTGAGTACTAATTCCTTATAAAGCTGTACGATAGCCTTGGAAACGGGATTGATATCATGTGATCTGCAAATCCGATGCTCCAGGAGAAAATGCTTTAAGTCGTCATAAGTACCCTCTGACACGACATGAAGAATGCATAAGAAAAGCAATGCGGTTCCTGCTGACACATTTTCCGTTTGCTGCTTGTTGTACCATCTTTCCAAAAACGGATGAAGCACGCCCCGCATACCTGCAAGCGCTGCTTCAATTTCCGTGAGCGATTCCATCCCTGCGGAACGAATAAGCGGCATTAATTCCGCGATATACTTGTCACTGAAATAGACGTTCGTTCCGACTACCCTGCCGATGGTCAAATCCATTTCCTTTAACGCTGCATTGGTCCCTACGAATTTCAATAACGATTCCACGTTCATCGTTTTCATTGGTGCTGCTTCGACCGTCATCTGCATGCTTTCCTGCAGCAGCTTGTCACGAATGCTGCCGAATTCGATATCGGCCATTTCCAGCACGCCCGCCAAACGGGAGAAACTTCTTCGCATGTCACTAGGAATCGGCTGCTTGCTCTTGTAGCCCAAATCATGCTCAATTTCTGCCCAGGTATGCTGAAGAATCGACCGGATTTGTATTTCAGCCTTTATGCCTCTGAATTTCTTATACTCGGTTAATCGAAGGCGATGCTCCGGCATTTCAATAATGTAATGAAGCGACAAGTAGCCAAAACGATCAGAATCCAACAATCCCCGTTTATCTACTGATTTTTCATGGTCAATGGTAAACTCTTCTTTTAACACATTGGCAGCTACGTCCACTTCATCGCCATAATAGGTAATGACCCGAATGCCCACCAGATCAGTTATTTGTTCAAGGTCTGTGTATTTTCCTGATCCCTTCGAGATTTTCCCCAGCAAACTAGTAGATTCCTTCACTCTGGATACGATGGAATGGACGCGCAAAGACCGAACAGCTAGCACTTCATGAATTAAATCAGCCAACCGCTCCGCAAAATCCGAAAGTACGGGCTGCTTCTCGTGAAATTGCTTCATCATGAGAGAAACATCTTTTTCAGTCATCGTGCTGCACCTCTCATTTATTAATTAGAAAAACGATAATCATCCCACCGCCATAAATAGGATTCCTATTATTCCAATATTCACCTTCATCAATATAACCCTATACTTGGTCATATTTTCTATATAATCTCTTGTATAATTCTACCTTGTCATATTGTATTATTCAACAACATTCGACCTATACCTTCACCTTTCCACCTCCTTTGTACCTACCGAATAAAATATTTATATAGGGATATTATCCCTATGCTGAGACTTATATGGTCGTTAAAGAACCAACACTCTCCGATAACAAAGAACGCTGAAAGCAAGACAACATGAAAAAAAGCCCAAGCCCGCGATGGGCTTGAGCTTTGACTATTTGATTCTCATATGGACTGTAGGCTTCTGTCACTTCACTTGCCGATTATTTACCTGAATACTCCTTAGTCGCTGTGTCCAGCATCGTCTGCCAGTTCGGAAAATCCGTCTCACGAGCGACATGCCGGTCAAAAAACTCATCCGGAATGTCCTTAATATCCTCGCGCGTCTTCACTTGGAAGTTACCCTTCTCCAGAAACGCATCGAAGCTGTTAAAGCTGGAATGCTTGCTCATGAACGATTCATGAAACAACGCTTCGAGTGAGATATGGCTTGGATCCTCCTGCACATCCTTTTGACCTTGCAATTCCTTGAGCAGATCTTCAAATGACATTGGCTTTTGCTTTCTCAAATGATCACCCCTAGTTCTAATATTGTATTCCTGTGTGCCTATCGTCGTTACCTATATGGTCAGCATTGAATCGGAATGATCCACGGCTACGGGAATCGTTTTTTTGATTTTTTTCTCAATATCCTTCAAGTACGGCCGCTCTTCGGTCTCGCAGAAAGAGATCGCGATCCCGCTTAGTCCAGCCCGGCCGGTACGCCCGATCCGGTGTACGTAGGTTTCCGGGATGTTAGGCAGGTTGAAGTTGATTACATGCGACAGCTCGTCGATATCGATCCCTCTTGCCGCGATATCGGTCGCTACCAGCACTCTCGTTGCTCCGCTTCTGAAGTTAAGCAGTGCGTTCTGGCGGGAGTTTTGCGACTTGTTGCCATGAATGGCTTGCGCGGTAATATTCGCTTTGGTCAGCCCGCGCACGACGCGGTCTGCGCCATGCTTGGTACGTGTGAAAACAAGCGCCGATGTGATCGACTTGTCTTTCAGCAGCTCATTCAATAAGCCCTGCTTGCTAGCTTTCTCTACGAAATAAACCGATTGCTCGATTCGCTCCACGGTTGTAGAAGCCGGCGTCACCTCCACCTTCACGGGATTAACCAGCAGCGTTTTGACGAGCTTGGATATTTCCGGCGGCATGGTGGCAGAGAAAAACAAGGTTTGTTTTTTGCTCGGCATTTTTGCAATGATTTTCTTCACATCGTTGATAAAGCCCATATCCAGCATCCGGTCTGCTTCATCCAGCACCAAAATTTGAACGGCCTGCAGATCCACAAACTTCTGATTGATTAAATCGATCAGTCTGCCTGGCGTAGCAATTATAATATCCGCGCCTTGCTCAAGTGCACGCTCTTGTACCTTCTGCGACACGCCGCCTACAATGGCCAAGCAGCGCAGATCGGTAAATTGGCCGTATGCCTTGATGTTATCGGCAATTTGAAGAGCCAGCTCCCGGGTTGGGGTTAAAATGAGGGACCGCGTACGGCGTACGCGACCCGGCTTGCTTTGCTGCTCAGTTAATAATTGAACAATCGGCAGGGCGAAAGCGGCCGTCTTCCCTGTTCCTGTTTGCGCGCAGCCAAATAAGTCTCTGCCTGCCAGAACTACCGGAATCGCCTGCTCCTGTATCGGTGTCGGCGCCGTGTAGTTCTCTTTACCCAGCGCTTTCAAAATCGCGGGGGTAAGCTTTAGATCGTTAAAATTCATGTGGTCTCCTTCATTATAAAAAGCATAAATGATTAATCAAGCTGCTTATTCATACGGTTAATTAAAAGTCATCCAAACGGTGCTGCCCAAAACCTCAAAATCCTGCTTAAACCAGAAATTTCTCGATTTCTCTAAGGAATAAACATACATTCTTTTATTCGGGTATTTCGCTTTGAGCCAGTTCACGAAAAAAGCCGCATAACCCTTGCTTTCAAAATCTTTCAGCACATCGAGCGCTTCGATAAAGATGAAGTCCTTCTTGTTTTTGATATCGATATAGAAGTCCTTCTCCAAGTATTTCTCGTCGTCGCTGAAATAATCTTTTTCCGCCTTCTTTATCAGTTGTTTCCCGTTTTCGTATTCCCATACGACCCCGTACCCCACCATCGCATCTTCTGCTTCGATCATGTAGATTTGCTCCGGTATTTCCGACCTGTCTCTCTTGCTGAGCTCCGGCGCATGGTAAGCCGTCGCGATCTCGCCTAAGAGGGCTTGCATGTCTGCATCAAATGGTTTTGCTGCTATTGTAGGCATTTATGTTCTCCCTTGTTTGCTGGATAACGTATATCGTCTTCAAAATAAAAGAAGTGGGTTTTATTTCGCCCCCCACTTCTCTCATTGATTGTGTATGGTTTATTGTCCTTAGCTATCTTACCATAAATGTGAGATATCAACTAGCAAAACTAAAGGTTATGCCCGTGTAGTCTGTTCGTAAGCCGATTATTCGCATGCACAAGCGTAAACGGCTGTCGCCGTCCTTGGCGGCAACAGCTCGTTTCGCGGTGAAATATAAGTTTATTTGTAAATGTGAAACTTATAAATTCTTATATTTAAACAAAAACACTGCCGCTTCCGGAGCACAAGGCATCCGGCATCGGCAGTGTTTCTAATGGATAAATAATGGGTTGAATTACCGGTTCTTTTTCGTAAACGACTGGAGCGTATTCATAAGCTTTTGGCGCGCATCTTTGTTTTTCATCAGATAGGTGACTCCCATCCCGATTGCAGTAAACAGCATTTTCTTCCTCATGGTTACTACCTCCTTGGAATCTCTTTTTATGAATGTACCCTCTTGGACGAAGTTTTAAGCAGCCAAAGCAAAAGCAGCATCGAAGCCCATCGTTTTAGTTGAACGTGCAGAGCTTCTCGTATTTATTAAATGTACTGATCTCGTTGGTGGCAGAGCCTTTAAATTCATAGCCGCAGCGCAGGTAAAATGAGTTCAGCTTCTCGTTGCTTGCAATGCAATCCAGCCGAATGCGGTCTTTCCCCGGAAAATGGATACCGGCATCGGCCCAGCGAACAATATCTTCGCCCAAGCCTTTGCCCGCAACCTCGCGGTTAATGTTCAAACGGTGCAAATAAACCGAGGATTCATGCCCTTCCTCCCCCCAGAGCCCGCGGTCCCATGCGCTCTCCTGCTGCATCAGCATCACCATGCCCGCTAACATGCTGCCCTGCATGAATAGATACACTTCTCCGCGCTTGACCGCCTCCTGTGTCTGATGGGAGTCCTCGCCATGCAGCAAGCCGTTCCACTGCTTCGAGCCTTTGCTCCGCAGCCATTCCGCCGTTTGAACGAGCAGCTGCATTACCGCTTCTGTATCCTCTATTTTCGCTTGGAACACTTTGATATCCGAATGAATGCTTCCAATGTCATCCGTGCGTTCAAATGCTGACATGATGGTTAACCTCCAATTCCGAATAGAAATATGGCTTCATTTAATATCCCTTTTTTATCTATTTTCACCCAAAAGGGAGTACGGTCTCCAAACAAAAAAGAAGCAGGATACGCCTGCGCCTTCTGCTTCTTCCAATGTACGTACTATTCGTTCATAAACCTATTTGGACCATCGTTCAAGCTTAGGGATGTTCCTAGTAAAGAAGCCCGTTAAAAACTTCGGAAAACCGAACTCGACCAATTTCTGTTTCACGCGATCCTTCATTTGATCCACGGTTAGATTAGGCTGGGTAAACTCGCCATTCTCATAACAGTGGCTGCAGTAGGTTTTGCTGCGGTCCCCGTTTCTTTCCGTTCCGCCGCCTTGCTCATCCCTGGCTAAAGGCATGCCGCAGCTTTGACAATTCTTATGTATTTTTCCCATTTGCTTAGCCCCTTACTTCTGCTTGTCTTTCCCTTAGTTTAACACCAAAATATTTGAATAGGTAAAATAAAATTTGCTCTTTATCCCACAAACTCGTAAGAAGGCTGTCTTCGAGAACCCTATTTATAATTGGACCCGGACGATGTATCTCTCTAACGTTGCCGGCAGTCCTTTCTCCGTTGCATGCTTCTCAAAAATCCGCGTCATTTCGGGCAACGACTCCTCTAGCACCATTTCAAACACGGAAGGCTTTTGACCAAAGCAGCGCATTCTAATGATATCAACGGGTTCATGAAAGTACTCTATGCTTCTTATGGCCTCGATCTCAGCATCGGCGCAGCCGCCGCGATCAAGCCTTTCCTTGATATGATCCTTTATCGGAGTTCCTTCTGGATGACGCTCAAAAAAATGAGGAAACCACCCGGGTAATTCATTGTTTAAAGCATCTCCAGGGTGAAGGGCAAGAATACGCCCGCCCTTTCGAATGACTCTTTTGATATCGAGGTATGCAGAAGTCGGACCTCTGCGATTGTAAGCACAATCGAATTGCTCCGCATCAAAAGGGAGAGGGTTTTTAGTGTTCGCCTGCACAAAAGAAACATTACTCACATTCGCGTTATTCCCTGCTTCAACAAAATCATTTGTTATGTCTATCCCTACAATTTGTTTGGCCACCGGGCTCCACTGCATCGCAAACTCCCCGTGTCCGCATCCGATATCCAATACATGCTTGCCGCGAACCATTTGGGAAACTTCATCCGTAAATATCGATTCGCCGTTCGGCTCGGTTAGCGTGGAGTTCCACGAATAAGAATATTTCCCCGTCAATCTCGCAAGCTGGGCATACCATGCATGGGAATGGGGACTTACCCAGTCCTTATGTGTTTTGGGGTCGATCAGCGGTTTGCTCATTCAGCACCTCCCGATTATTTTCCAAAGGAGATTAATTGTAATTTTATCCAGCCTGTTAGTCAATGAGAATTTGTGCGTGCAAAAAAAAGTACACCTGATTCTGCTGGGCTGCCTATGCCTCTCCCTAAAAACAAATGAACCGCGTGTCATTTTTCATAAATGACACGCGGTTCATTTTCAAGCCCTTTTTCCATTACTCGTCTGCTCACGATTTCATCCACTGCTCGGGTAGGCTTGAATTCACCCGCTTCTACTCCCTTATTTATCACATCGATAAATAACGCAGACACGCGGATCTCAGCTTACTTATTATTTACGGCGTTTCCGGGCAATTCTAGAATAAATAACGATTGCAGTGATAAGCATACTAATAAAACCGATATTTTCTGCCGGTCCCTGTTCCATTCCGAACACCATGCAAAGATTCGTGATCATGCTCTTAACTAGCAGCGCCATCACGATCAAAAATAGCGGGCGCATAAAATTATATTTTTTCATCTGAATCTAACACTCCTGACTGCAACCAATATTAGATGGACCCCCGCTAAATCCGGCAATTGAAATCGCTTTTACGGGAGCAATCCCGGCAAGTATACCAGTTTCATGCCCGATCGTCCAAGCTTTTCGTCATTTATGCCGCTATAGCGTCATCGCTTGTCCATACCTCGCCAGAAACTCTTCCTTTTCTTTGTAATCCGGCATGATACTGCCGACGCGCCGCCAAAACGAGCGGTCATGATTCATATGGTGGAGATGACAAAGCTCATGGACGACCACGTAGTCGATCACTTCAATAGGAGCCATCGCCAAACGATAATTAAAGGTTAAATGCTTATCCGAGCTGCAGCTGCCCCACTTCGTTCGAGACTCTACGACCTCGATCGATTTAGGCTTAACCTTCAGCTGTGCTTGATAGATTTTGACCCGCTCCGCGACGATCTTCTTGCAGCTCGAGAAATAAAACTTCTTCAGATTATTTTTCAGTTCATCCTCATTGCGCTCTTTCGTGTCGATTAGCTCATGGAGAAAATAATATTTCCCAAGGTGAAGAAATTTTCCTTCGTCTTGATATTCCCTCGTCTTAGGTGCTTGGCGGGCAGCCGCAATCGCTTGTAATTTCTCCAAAATCCTTTTCCCGTGACGCTCCACTGCGCTCATTATCGTTTCATTACTTGTGCCGTTAGGCGCTTTTATGGTGATATGGCCCGTTGAATCGATATGAATGGACAGCTTTTTTCTAGATCCGTAGAGGACATTACATTCGATCGTATGGTTTTCAAATTCAATTTTCATCATCAACATCATTTCTGTAAGGTATTTCGATTCACATAACAATAAAGGAACGAGCCGAGGGACAAGGATTTCTCCCTGCGCCCTCTTCTCCTTCCCCTATTGTATCAAAATCAGATTCCGAATGACCTGTTATTTAATGATTGATTCGCTAACCATTCCATAAGTGTTGTTGTCTTTCCGTTAATTTTTTCGGATACATCGTTGTTATATACGTAAACCCATGACCAATGCCCGTCATATTCGAATGGCGTGCCGTCCGCTTTTTTGTACAAGCCTGAAGTATCAATTACGTTATCGAATAAGGATAGATGAACATTCTTAGCCCCCGCCTTGACTAAGCGGTCGTATGTCGGAACCACATACTCCGTTGGAGGAACGGTCTTATCCGTTTTAGCCGCAATGAACCAAATCGGAAGGTTTGATAGGCTTCGAATTTCTTCATCCGATATCAGCGTATCCTTTAAAGCCTCGCAAGTCGGGAAAGCCGCTGCGAAGTACTTAGGATAGTCGCGAATCATCAGCATCGTCATGTACCCGCCGTTAGAATCGCCGCCGATATAAATCCGAGTAGGATCAATATCCTTGTTTTTTTGAACATAAGCCTGAATTAAATTCATAAGTGCTTTTTCATATTTTGAAGTGCCGTCTCCAAACCCCGTATAACCATCCATCCAGAAGGTTGGCGTTTGAGGGGCTAATACGTAAGCTCCTCCAAAATAGGATTGAATAGATGGCGAGGCAAAGTTTACAGCTTTATTTCCGGCAATCGCTATCGTCGGGTCTGTGCCACCTTCTCCCATGCCATGCAGCCAGATAATCAAAGGATTCTTTTTTTTGTCTTTAGCCGGCGTATAGTCGGCATAAGTTAAAGTAACGCCGTCAAAGGAAGCTTTGCCCGTTGAGAAATCATCTACGAGCTCTCTTACCCCCCCTTTGAATGTATCGAAAACCAAACCGGAAACCTTCCCTGCCGGCGTAACGATATCTTTTTTCTGAGTAATCGTATATTCGCTAACAATCCAGTCGTTCAAAAATGTGCTTAAGTTGAAGTTCATAGAAGATCCTAATGTAATCGTCGGGCCGATTTCCATTTCTAACACGGCGTAATTTCCCATTTTAACGGCTTGCTTTCCATTCTTGTCCGCTACATAAGCTTTTGTAACTTTTCGGTCCCCTTCTTCTAGAAAGGGTTTTTCTAAGCGGCTGTCGCTTCTAACCACATGCACTTTGAACGTATCCGTTGTAACGGATTCTACCGGAATCGGCTTGCCCAAATCGACGATGACCTTCGTTATTGCGGGTCCCCAATCCTCTATCTCCGTAACCGTCCGGTATGAGCCCGTCTTCGTCTTTGCTTCCACTGTGATCGCCCCCGTGCTGAATGTAAGGATAGTACATACGGCTAATGTGAATAAAAATGCTTTTTTAACTGAATTCAACATTTATGCAGCTACCTCCTGTCACATTTTAAAATTAAACATCACTCGAGATGAAAGCGCTTAAATTCATATTAAGCTACTATTTGCTCTAAATCCTGTCTTTCATTATCCTGTCTAGGGTCAATTCTTGACTCTCTTATGAGCTCAATCGTTATCGTTTATTCCGATTCTTTCGATATTGAGTGGGAGTTTCATGAAACACAGCTTTAAATACTCGGTTATAAGATTTTTCGTTGGGAAAACCGTGGTTTAATGCAATCCGGATAACTGGGACATCGGTATTCATTAACTCCGGATAGGACTTTTCCAGACGGATCGCATTAATATAATCGAACACCGTCATCCCTGTATGTTTGACGAAGAATCGGGAAAGGTATTCCGAGGATAAATAAAAGGTGGAGGAAAGCAGGTCCAGCGTTAAATTTTGATTGTAGTTTTCTTTTATAAAGCTCGTAATCAGGTTCAGCCGTTCTAGGTATTTCCTCACCTTAATGCTGCTGCTATTCTTTTTATCGACTTTAAAGTTTTTTAGCAGGATATAAATTAACTCATAAGATAAACTCGTTACTTTAATGTAGGCCAAAGGATCGTTTTCTTTATTTTCATATGTAGTAACCATCGAATTTAAATTGCAGCGCAGCTCCTCGAACTGGGCTTTCCTCTCCTTATCGTCAATGGATACGCAATCAAATGCGACTTGATCAATGTCAGGATAGACAGCTTGAATAAACTCATTCGGTATAAAGATGGTGACCGCCTTTCGATTTTTTCCCGAATTCACCGAAAAAGAGTGGATCGCATTCGAATTGATTAAAACCACATCTCCCTGCCGGGATACATAATCCTTTCCGTCGATATAGATTTGGTCAATCTTCCCGGAAAGAACATAGGAGATTTCTATGCTTTCATGCCAGTGTCTTGGTATAAACATCTGTATGTCCGCGGTATGTATGATTATTTTTACCGGCAGCTGGTCTTCGGTTTTTATCATTTCATATTTGTATTCCATACTGTCCCCCTCACCGAATGATCAATTCTATAAAAAGATATATACCGCCCCTCGCCAAAGGAATGAGGGCCCGCCATTCGCTTGGATATTGGATAGACAAAAAAGGGGAAAGGCTTGAGAGATAAGGGTTTTCCCCTTGCTCCTCTCTTGCTTCCCCCAGTTTATCATGGCTTCTTTCCGCATAGCCATAGCAGGACCTTATTAACATAAACACCGGCGTTTACTTCAAAGTAATCTCCTTTTTCCACGTTAACTCCTTGCCTTGCTCATTCTTGAACAAAAACACAACCTGCCCTTTCTCGCCCTTCATCGCGTCCGGATAGAAGAAGCCGGAGAATTGTCCGTCGCCGCTAATGTAGAAGCCGTCTTCGCCGTTTCCTCCATGTTCAATGGCTTCTTGGACCGAGTTGACGATCAGGTTCTCCTTCGACACCCACTGCATCTCGGCAAGCATAAATCCTTCCGGAAGCTGTTTCACTGCAAAATCGAAGCTGTTGCCTTCAATCGGCTTCTCCGTTTGGTCAATGACAATTAAGATTTCCTTGTCGGAGTCCGCTTCCGCCGAATTATCCGTTTCCGGCGCTTCAGTGTAGACTGGTGATGCCGTATTTCCACCGGTATTTTCTTCAACCGTTTCAGGTGTCACCGCAGCGTTCGTATCCGACGCTCCATTGTTCGATTGATTGCCGCATGCGCTGGCCAGCAGCATGACGAGCAGCGCTGACATCAAAAACATATATTTAGGTTTAGTCATGGGGTATTCCTCCGCTTTCATCTAATGTAAAAGAAAATGCTACGCCTTGCTTCGTGTTCGCCGCGCCATACTCGCTTCCATGCAGCTCAAGAATGTGCTTGATAATAGCGAGTCCCAGTCCCGTTCCGCCGGATTTACGATCCCTTGAACGCTCCACCCGGTAAAAGTGATCCCAGATCCGGCTGAGCTCCTCTTCAGGAATTGGAGGCCCTATATTTTCAATGACAGTTGTTACTTTTAAGGGTGACAAACGTTTGATGCTGATCGTGATGGTACTGTTCTCCGCGGCATGCCGGATGGCGTTGCTCATGAAATTCAGAATGACCTGTTCCAGACGTCTGGGGTCAGCCAATACAAGCAGCTCCTCCCCATCCTCTTCGTCCGCGTTTATCCGTAATTGCAGCTGCTTTGTCTCGAGCTGCTGCGAGAATGAATCGCTAACCCTTTGAACAAGGCTTACCAGCGCTAAGCTTCTCGGCCGCAGTTGGATGGCCTTGGCTTCGAATTTGGAAAGCTCCAGCATATCCATAATCAGTGCATTCATCCGATCCGTTTCGCTCACGATGAGGGCGAGGTAACGTTCTCTTTTGTCGCCAGCAACCCCGTCCTGCAGCCCTTCCGCAAAACCTTTCACAATCCCCAGCGGCGTCTTCAGCTCATGGGAAATGTTCGCGATCAGCTCTTTGCGAAGCTCCTCGGATCGCCGCTTCTCCTCCACATCCTCCTGCAGCTTCACATTCGCGTGGGTAAGCTCTTGCATCGCTGCATCCAGGTTCCGGGACAACGCAACCATGCTGCTGGACAGCTCCCCGAATTCATCCTTCGAATGGATTTCTGGCTGCGCCGTAAAGTCCAGCTTGGCAAGACGCGCTGCCGAACGGCTCAGCTGCACCAAAGGACGGGAGACAATTCTGGAATAAAGCAAAGACAGGAGAATCGCGAGCAGAACGATCACCGGCGCCAAATAAACGACATATTGCTTGAGAATCCCGACAGCTTCCCCGACAGGCTGCATAGAGGTCATGACGAATAAATAAGCATTCCCTTTGCTGCCCTCGGGGAGCGAACGCAGGAGAACCGTATAGGGGATGCCGCTCCATTTGTCCTGCCATTCCAGCTGCACGACCGTACCGTTCCGCAGCCCGGGCTGCCATAGTTCTTCTTGCGCCTGCCAGTCGAGAAGCGCGTCATCGGCAAGGGCATCCTGATAAAGCGGATTATAAGACCTGTGCTCCGGCAGCATGAGATCCGTTACCTTCCCTTGCACGCGGACCAAGCCCTCTTTGAGAGCAGTATCGGTCTGCCGGATAGCAACGGGCAGCATAATGGTATCTTTCTCATCCATGAAGAAGCCATCGACCACCAGCGTCTCGCCGATTTGAATCCCTTGCGGGATCTCATCCATGGTCATGCCGTCTGTGGAGATCTGAATCGTAATCGTCTTGCTGCCCGCTTCCAGCTGCAGAAAATAAGGATGAATGCTAGTGCGTTCAAACCGGCTGTTGAGGATGGCGGTACTCGTGTCATGCTCATTCATGAATGCGCCGAGCAGCCGCGACACCTGTTGACCGTTGGATTGTGCTTTTTTATATTGCTGAACGAATTGATTCATGCTTTTCTCTAAGGCATTGATCTTGGATTCGCGGTAAAATCGCTCGAAAAACATTCCTTGTGCAAGCAGCAGCAAGGAGAACACCAGCAAGATCAGAATGGAGGTGACAACGAACAGTTTAAAGGCTACGCCGCGTCTTCTCATCGTTCCATCTCGAATTTATAGCCTGAACGAATAACCGTGGCAATCGATCGCCCTTCGTCTCCCAGCTTGGCTCTTAGTTTTTTGATATGAGTGTCCACCGTGCGCAAATCCCCCAAATAATCATACCCCCAGACCGCGTCCAAAATATACTCGCGCGGCAGCACCTTGCCGTAATGCTTGATAAGAAAAAGAAGCAGCTCGTACTCCTTGGGCGACAAATTGATCTTGGTTCCCGCTACATACACCGTATAGGCCGCCCTGTTCACCGTTAACTGGCCATAGACGAGCGTATCGCCCTCGCGTCCCACCGTGCCTTCCGTTCTCTTCATCAAAGCGGTAGCGCGGGCTACCAATACCCTTGGGCTCAGGGGTTTCGTTACGTACTCATCGGCGCCAAGCTCGAACCCCATCAGATGGTCTTCATCCTCGGCTCTGGCGGTTATGATCATAATGGGAACGTCCGACTTTTCGCGGATGCGCCTGCATACCGACCATCCATCGATTTCCGGCATCATAATGTCGAGGACCACCAAATCAACAGAGTTCTGTTCAAAAAGATCAAGCGCGATCCTCCCGTTCTCCGCTTCGAGCACATCCCATTGCTCCTTCTGAAAATAGTCCGTTATCACCTCGCGCATAAGCATATCGTCCTCAACCAGCAATATCGTTCGTTTCATTGCGCTGCACTCCGCTTCCGCCTGCATTTCTATGTTTTTCTTGCTCCCATAACCTACATTAGAGTAAGGCTGTGTCCTTTGTGTGTATTTCAAATGAATAATGTACCACGATTATAGCATAGCGGTTTACAGCCTCTGCCACCCGAGACGCTTGCGAACCCTCCTAAAAAGAAAAAAGCCGACTCCCTTAGTCAGCTTTCCGCAAAATCATGGATAATACTTTCACCTGTCCACGCAATTACAGCCATAAAGAATGGCATATAAGCTTGATGCTTAAGCCCAATTTATAGGGATAAGTGCCCTTTTATCGATTTAGGCATATTGTAAAGTATGATAAAAAGGAGGCACACCATGATACCTAATCGGCCATTTGTGCAACAAACGGCAACGGCTGCCATGCCGGAGTATTACCAGCAAAATCTCACGAGTCCTAATCAGGCTGAAATAAATAAACCAGCCAAGAGCGAAAATGCTCCGAAAACCCATTGCCATTGCTGCGTGGATCTGAGTCACATGGATGATTTTCATTACATGGACGACTTCCACCCTATGCACGACTATCACCATATGCACGATTATCATCACATGCATGACTTCCACCACATGCACGACTATCATCATATGCACGATTATCATCACATGCATGACTTCCACCCGATGGATCATTACCATCCCATGCATGACTTCCATCCTGCAATGCATGGGTCATGGGATCCCCATATGCATGTTGATCACCATCATCCCCATGAAGGATGGGATTTTACATCGATCGATTATCATCATGAATCGTTTCATCCCTATGTTCATCCGCATCATATGCATCATATGCATTTTATGCATCATCCTATTTGCTACCCTGTCGTCTGTTACCCGGCTGACAAAGACCAAAAAGACGAGCCAAGATAAGCGGACGGCTCTCCCATTAACAATACACGGAAACCAAAACGGACAGATGGAATGTCATCGACATTCCATCTGTCCGTTTTGACTTGACCGCTAATGCGCCAAGCTCCCCTCAAGCCGAGAGCGGCTTCGGCATTGGCCGACCGGAATTTGAATCAGGCTCGTTAGTCCGCGGGAAACCATGCCATAGAGTTCATCACTTACGTTTGCATCGAAACCGAGCAGCGGACGTCCCCCCATACGGGAAGCGGTTGCCGCAAGCAGTAACCGGTGGACAAGCATCCCTGCCTCCATTTGCTGGATCCGGTAGCCGCGGTAACCGAGCTGCGCATGGTGGTAATTCAAATCGCCGGCAATATGGAAGCAAAGCGGCACTTGATGCAAATTCACGTTGTCCAGCGACATCCCGTACTGAAGCCAGCCCCTATGGTCTCCCGCACGAAGCAGCTGCAAGGCATGCGCCGAGCCATCATAACGATAAGCGCCATTCGCGATGCCTTCAACGCCGTAAAAGGAGCCATACAAGGTTATGCGGGACGACGGACCCTTCTGATTACCGTCCAAATCGTTTCGGTATTTAAAGGATAACAGAGCCTCATTCAATAAAGCAGCGAGATCAGATTGGCTAACCTGCAGCAAAATGAATTCATTTTCCGGCGAGTATCTCTCTTGAAGCACCGACGCCAAATCATAAGACAGCCTATTTACACTCGGCAGCTTATACGCAGCGCTATAATCCGTGTCCTGCTTTTCGATTCCGATAGGATGAAATGAATCGGAACGATCCAGCATGGAAGCTTCGTTCAGCTTCAAGAGCATCGGAAACTCCAACACTCTCCGTGAGCGCATATAATGCTCATGCTGCAGCACCGCAAGCTCCTCGCACAAATCGGCCGCCGCAACGGCATCTCCCTTCTTCTCGCCGGAAGACCAATTCATCCCCGGTTCATTCGAGAGCGGAATGACCGCATAGGCGCTTTCTTCATGCTCGGATAAACCAAGCAGGCGATTAATGGCACGATCGAGAAATTGGAAGCACACGCCCGCCTCAAAGCCGAACCTTTTTGCCGTTTCCAGCAGCTGCCCCATTAACAGACCGGCGTCCAGCCCCTGCAGGCGATAACAAAAATGATTGTATTTAAAGTAATTTTTCCAAAACATCGTCGACACGAAAGCAACGCCGAAAGCTGCGGATAGGTCGCACCGGTTCCCCAGCGCCTTGCTCAAGTAATCGTCAAATGCGCCTTCGCGGAGCAAAATCAAACGATGATGCGCCGCATCGTAATGGTAAACGCCATAAGGCAGCTCCTCCAGCTTCAAATACAAATAAAGCTCGCTTGGATACAGCCCGCCGCCTGATGGCACAAAGCGTCTGCAAAGCTGCAGCGAGCTTCCCCAATCGTCTCCCGCATCCGGGCCGTAAACGGATTGGCTAAGCTGCGTAAGGCCGAACGTATACCATAGAAAATGGCCAAGCTCCCTAAGCTTCGGCTTCGCCATTTCACGGTCTCCTACCAGCGTGAGCGGAACCTCGGAGCAGAGCGGAAAAGACGGCAAGCCCCGGTAAAGCTTATACGGGAGCGGCGCGTCTTCCCAATCGGTCTCCCAATCTTTTGATTTCACCTTATCCGGGTCGAATTGCAATTGGTGCAGAAATGCTTTCAGACTCATCCCTTCTCCTCCCAAAAGGCTTGCATAGGGAAACGCCGCATTGAATCGTCCTATCCTGCTTATGGAAACGGATGCGGGTAAGCATTAAGCTGATCAGGCGAGAGCGGCTTCTTCGCATATCCAAGCTCCGCAGGAACCCGCAGTACCCGCTCCAAGCCTGTCAAGCGAACCAGATGTTGTCCGAACGTCATGGGCAGCATGCCCGGAATCAGCACCTTCACGCAATGTAGTCCGTTGCGCAGCGTCTCAGGCGTAGTCTGGTCCACCACGATCACATCCAGGCTTAACTCGCGTAACGCGTGAAGGACGTCTTTTAAATCATCGGTTAAATCCGCATGCTTGGCCTTTGGCCTAAACGCCTCCTCGAACGTGCGGCATGGACGGCCGTTTTGGAGCAAAAAGTTCAGCCGTTCCTCCGACTGCTTCAAGCTGTACAGCATGGAATGATCATCCATCTGCCGGACGAGAAACGGATCATGCAGCATTTGCTCGTACTGCTCCCGATTCTCCTCCAATTTCTCGTTCAACGACAGCATCATGCCCGATAGCTCGTGGATCGCGCCTTTGGCAGCGCGTACCGGATCCGGATGGGCACCTGCCGCGCAAATCAGGTTAACACCCTTATCCGCCCTGTTTTTTGCGATCGCCCAAACGCTTGGAATACCATGCTCCATCGTAGAGTTGAATAAATAAACGTCATACATGACAACCTCGCGCAAACGCTCAATCATTAGGTTCAATTCGAGATCGCCGGCCGAATAAGGGTCCAAGGGTGAAAGCTCCAGCTGCGCATACCAGGTCATAAGGAACGAATCGCGTTCTACCACTTCCATAATGCCGTAAAATATAGCTTCCTCCAGACTGCCTCCTAGTGCACAGCCGTTCGAAGTTTCGTAAACGAACCCGTGTCCGCAGCCTGAGCTATAATAGGCGAGCAGCTCAGGCACAAGAATCGGCCGCTCCTGTAAAAACGAGTACCCCCACACCCAATCGATTGGCCTGGCGGGATCAAACGGGCGGAAAGGGAAGTCGGGCCGCTCATACATCTCCTTCTCATGCACGCCAACCAGAACGGGATTTAGCGCTTGGTCCTTCAAATTGCGATAGCTGTCATGGACTGCCGTTTGCTTCCCGCGCGGCGACATGCCGCAATATCTTTCCAACCCTTCCAAAATGGCGGTCATCTCGCTGTCCGCAAAGGAGTGCGTACGCCCAGCGCAGCCCTCATCTCCCGAGAACAAAGGCAAATTTATGCTCGCATCGGCGAATGGAGACAAAAGGTCGATCATTTTCCCGTTCAAAAATCCTGTCCGAGCGTCCAGATAATCATCTGCGAGTAGTCCTTTCAGTTCCGTCATCGAACGGCTGCGGTAGCTGTTTTCGCTCACTTTCGGACTTGGCTGCAATAGGATCCGCGATGCTGCCGCAGAATCTTTAGTGACTTGCCCGCAAATTGGACAAAGCGGGTCAGGCAAGAAGAAATGAAGCGAGCTGTTCAGCGTTTGCAGATGGATTAACATTAGCCGATTTTCCGTTTGCGCAGCGGAGCCTGCAAGCACTCTTCGAACCTCGGCTGCAATAACTTGAGCCATGTGCAAAAGCCCATTAGACGATGACCAGATATCGGGCAAGGTCCCTCCGTGCATGTAGTGCTGCTCCTGGATTTCCCACATTTCCTTGCGGTCATTTCCCGCCATTAAGCGCCGGAGATCGGCGCAGCCGGAGCATCCCGCCGTCCCCGGAACGACCAACGGCCCGATTATGCCCTCCCCGAATGAAACAAATCCGCGCAGCCAAGACACTCCGGAGCGTTGAAACACCTCTTCCGCGAGCTGATGGTCTGAAGGGTTATAACCATCATGTAAAACAAGTGCAAACTCAGTGATCTCCGGCACTTCGGTTGAAAAATCCTTTTGCCTTACCAGTTGATGGTCTTCGGCTAATTCACCGCATACGAAATCTGCGAGCTGACCCTCCCCAATAACGGCCAAGATTGCGCTCACGTTTCATCCTCCTCCTGAAGCAGCACACCAAACGCGCCAGCTAGCTCCTCTTTCAAAAATGCCTCGGCAGTGAAATCAAACACAATTAGCCGCTTGCGGCTGCGTTTTAATCGATCAATGGCGGATTGCAAAGTCTCGCGATGTTTGATTGGTTCACTTGACGGGATGGCTACGTTCAGCGCAGACTCTTTTGCCACATTTACAGAAGACCTGCTGATCGCATTCGCCGTCGCGCATGCAGCACCGTTTTGGACTTCTAGCAAAGCATGCTGCAATGCGCCGCGCAGCGCCCTCGTTTTGTTTAAGCCGACTGCGCCATACCAGCAGCCGTTTGCGCGAACCCATGCGACCGGGAATCCGAATGTTTCCTCGCCGAAACCGATCGCCGGCTCACCCTGCATGGTCGTTAGCGCACTCAAATAAAAGCGGCTGCGCTCATCATCAATTTGGACAAGCTGTGCTAAACGGACCGATGGCTCTTGTGCTTCAAGCTTCCGTGCAAGAGCTGCCGTCAAGCATTTTTGCAATCCGCGGCAAATGCTTTCCGCGATCGACTCCCCCGCTCCAACGCCCACGAATTCGCTGTGGAGAGCGGCGTCAGAGCTTTCTTTCCCCTCTATCGCTGGACTTATAAGCCGATAGCCCATTCTCGACACATAGGCTTCAATGCCGGCAAGCCCCGCTTCTCTACGCGCTTCTTCATGATTGATGCCATTGCAGATGATTTCCGGCAGCAAGTCGGCCGGTCCATCCGTCAGCGGGTCAGCCGGCTGCACACGGCACTGGGATAGCGGAAGCTGCCGCAATTCCCCTTCCTCCCATACGTGAAAAATACCGGTTTCGCTTGATGTTAATCGGCTGAAATTTTCAATTAATGATGATTGGCCCTTCTCTTCCGGCTCTCTTTCTAGCCGTATTTCCAATTGTTCAATACGGCTGATCGAAGGATGACCGCTCGCAAGCGGATGGGGGAGAAACGGATGCCAATTCCCTTCCAGCGTCTCTAAATCAAGCAGGAACAATTTATTTTTTAGCGCTGATGACGCAACTTCTGTTACCGTTTTGAGCCATTCGAAGACGATGACATTCGCAAGCATCGCTTCTGCCGTGGCAGAGACAACGTGATGCCTCGGATCTTTGTCAATCGCCTGGCGATGGAGCCTGCGCCTAGCGGATTCCCAGCCTCCCTCGGAATCCGGGTGGATGAGTGGCCCTGCAATTCCCGCTTGCTTCAGCATCATCGCCGGCAGCAGCACCTTATTTTCTTCCTTGCAAATCTGTTGCAGCACCCGCAGCTCCGGCTCGCCGCCTTCATCCGATACGAACAATACCGCATCAAACGGCTGCACAGCCGTTCGCCAATCCACGTTTCCGTTTGGCGGAAAAGCAATCTCGTCCACCTGAACCTCTTGGTCCGAGCTGCGGGCATGCTCTGCCAGCTCCAAAATCCGCTTGCGATTCGTCGTTTCCGGATTCGTAATCCGCATTTGAATGCGAGGCAAACCGGACTCCAATAAACATTTCACGAGCGAAACAAAAAAAGAGCCAGATCCGATGGCCAGTACGGTTGACTGTCGATAGAGCTGAAACCGGTACGCGCCCGAGCCTTGAAAGCTGTCCAAAAATTCGATCTGAGATGCATATTTCTTCAATACGCTCTCTTGCAGCTGATGTGGCTGGTCCCGGCTTACGTCCCTGACATAACCGTTCGCATGCAGCACTTCCGCGATTTCATAGACATGCCTTTGGTATTGGTCCGGCAACCCATCCGTCAGTTCATGCATCGAATGCTCGCCGTTAAATACCGGCATTAGTTTTTCAATCCATTGACCAATGGTGCTGCCTTCCATACGAAACGATCCGATATTGTTTCGAAAATAGACGCTGCCGTCAGAGCTCGGGAGAAAAAAAGTGTCCCCCCTTACTTTAAGCCGCATAGAAGGATCCAAATGCCATTCCTCCTTATCGTGAATTCACGTAAAACGTTCTAACTATTTAAAGGTATGTATAGCTATTTGTCCGTCATGCCAATTCTTATTGCAGAAAAAAAAGCCCCTGTCAGCTGAATCGCTTACAGGGGCGCTTAGGATAGACTATTCGCTTGATATTTTATTCTGCATTAGCGGCAGCGCGCACAATGAGCGCAGCGAGCGCAGCCTCCGCAGCGCGCACACCCTCCGCACCTGAAGCAGTTGCCGCACCCGGCACAGCCTCCGCAGGAACAAAAACCGATACAAAATCCGATGCAAAATCCGATGCAAAGCCGTGCATTGTTAGGATCAACTTGGCCTTGACCGGCGTTTGGCGTCATTCCGCTTGATTTGTAAGGGTCAATATTCAAATTTTGAAGATCGTTTTTAAACTCATCCATCGCTGTAGCCTCCGTTATGTGCTCATGATTTTTTCAACGGCTTTGTCTTCATCGGGTATTTACTATTAGAGCAGCAGAAACTGGCCAATGCCGTTGATCGTTCATGACATATACGTATGAAATTACCTCCGCTAGTGTTACTGCTGCATCCGCCTATAAGCAGAATTTCTATGTCTATAAGAATACAGACAAAGAGGCTGCCTCCAAGGTCATACCTTGAAAACAGCCTCTCTAACCTCTCCCACCCAAGACGCTTGCGAACCCACCTCTTTTGGTTGATTCACGCCGTTAATTAAGATTGGATTTCGCTTACGATTTGACGGACACCCTCTTCGATCGGAGTGGCCGGACGTCCTAGGAGCTTCTGAAAATCATTGCTCTCGACTTCCAGTGCTCCCTCGCGAATCGCGCTCTGAATGCCAACCAGAATCGGAACGACCGGTTCAGGTACGCCTGCGCTGCCCATGATGCTGGCATAAGTGGCGTCATCCACTTGTTGAACGGGAACTTCACGTCCCAAGACGCCGGCAAGGCTCGAAGCCAGTTCCTCTTGCGTAGCAGGTTTGCCGGACAGCTCATAAACGGTATTCTCGTGGCCTTCGCCAGCCAGTACCGCTGCAGCCGCCTGGGCATAATCGCGACGTGTTGCCCAGCCAACTTTGCCTGATCCCGCCGACGTCAGCCAAGGCGCACCTCCAAGGACCGCTTGAATGCTGCTGATCTCGTTCTCCAAGTACCAGTTGTTGCGCAGGAAGGAATAAGGAATCCCCGTGTTTTTAATGGCTTCCTCCGTAGCACGATGCACCGGCGCAAGAAAAATCGGGTTCTCGCTGGCATTTCCTAGACTCGTATACGCAATGAAACCGACATTAGCGCGCTGAGCTGCTGCTACGGCAGCGCCATGCTGGCGAATCCGCGTTTCGTTGTCGCCGTCTGTGGACACGATCAAAAGACGGTCGATACCCGCGAACGCTTTGTCCAGCGTTTCCGGTTGGTCAAAATCACCATGGCGTACGTCCACGCCGCGGGCACGAAGGCTTTCCGCTTTCTCCGGATTACGAACGCTGACGGCCAGGTCACTTGCCGGTACGGTTTCCAATAACGTCTCGATTACAATCGCTCCCAATTTCCCTGTAACGCCTGTCACCAAAATTTTCATAATAATTCCTCCATTTTATCTAATCTATTATTCAATCGTCGTTATAATGACTTCGGTTACAACGACGGCATAATAAAAGCTCTAAGAGCTTTTTATTATACAAACTGAGCTGCTAACTGGCTTAAGTTTACTTGAGCCAGTCTTTGTTCCATCGCGGTTTGGGCTTCCTTCATTTCGGTGCGAAGAGCTGCTTCAATGTTCCGGCCAACCGGGCATTTGGGATTCGGTTCATCGTGAAAATTAAATAGTTGACCGTCTTCGATGACTTCCACGGCGCGGTAAATATCCAGAAGCGTGATCTGATCACGTTCCTTCAGCAATGAAGCTCCCCCTACTCCGGGACGAATATCCACCAACCCCGCCTTCTTAAGCATCCCCATAATTCTGCGGATGATTACGGGATTCGTATTCACGCTGCCTGCAATGTAATCGCCGGTACAATCTTTGGAGCTGCTAACGGCGATTAAAGAAAGGATGTGAACAGCAATGGAAAATCTGCTACTAATCTGTTTCACTTAGCATCACCACCGTTGTAACCATTGTAGTTACTACTGAACAAAATGTCAACTCCCTATCTGGGGAGAGTTAATACCTTAGGAAAATAAAGGATTAGACTGATTTGAGAGAGCTGCAATGTACTTTTGAGAGAGCTGCAATGAACTTATTATTGGTGGACTACACTGTAATTTATACAATGTATCTTCACCCAAACGCGCTTTTGCTCAGCTACAGTGTACTTTGTACAGCAGTAAGGAACATTTCCAGCTCAGATGCTGTGCTATAGGCGGATACTGTTGTATTTTCTGCAATGTAGCTCAGCTGTTGAGTACTCATGTTAGGTTTCTGCTGTACTTTCTGCTATGTAGCTCCCCACTTGAAGAGGTGATGCAGCGCTGCTGCACCAACAGGATGGCTCGGAGGTAGAGTGAGCGATCGTATACTTTTGAGTACTCTACAATGCACTTTTGAGTGAGCTGTAATGGACATGATGAACCTGTATTATTTGAACTTTTTAATAAAATTTATTTGGTCCTTTGTAAACATATACCCACGTCGTTCGTAGAACCTGTGAGCATGTATTCGACTTGGGTGGGATAAGAGTTTAATCCCAGAAAATCCACTGTTCTTTCCCCACTGTTCAAGACACTCAATCAACATGCTACCTACACCTTGATCTCTATACTCTTCTTTAACAAAAAATCCCAGGACGTTTACTAATGAGTCCGAAAATAGTAATTCATATGGGCTTCCATGAATATATCCTATTACCTCGTTGTTCTGTTCATAAACAAAGATGATATCCTTTGTTTTCTTTATTATGTTTTCAATCTTCTCTTTTACCTTTTCTTCAGAAAATAAGTTTAGATTTGGGTTGAAGTCTTGGTTTAACAAATAAATATCATGACAATCGGTTAACCTAATTTCCCTGATACTTTTTTCTTTCATTTTTGAACGCCTCAATTCGCTATATCATCAGAACACCTGAAATAAATGTTAGACGTCTTTGCATATCTGGGCAAGTCACTACGCTTTATTAGGGCGAAATACGAATTCATGTGACATCAGACTTATTTTGCCAACAAAGCAAGGACACTCCCCGGTAGAAGTGTCCACTGCAACTATAGTTTTTCTGTTTAATAATGCTTATCGAAATCCACGAGATTGCAGGACGGTTGACCGTTTTGAAGGTAAGCCTTTATGTTTTTCATGAAAATTTCCATTGCCCTATCATCATAATACACCGTTGAACCCGAATTATGCGGGGTGATGATGACATTGTCCATCTGCCACAACGGACTCGTCTCGGGTAAAGGCTCTTGCTCGAATACATCCAAGCCTGCACCGGCGATCTTGCCCTCACGCAGCGCTCCAAGCAAAGCATCGGTATCCGTCGTTCCGCCCCTGCCGATATTGATAAAGTGTGCGGATGCTTTCATGAGACCAAATTCCCTGCGTCCAAATAAACGATACGTCTCTGGTGTTAATGGGAGTGTAACGATGATGTAATCGCTAAGCCGGAGCACCTCATCGAGTCCGAGATTATCGAACATTTGATCCACATGTTGTGAAGGCTTTCCAGATCGTCTTACACCAAGTACCTTCATACCGAACGCTTTGCCCAACCTGGCCGTTTCCTCTCCGATCTCTCCGACTCCGATCACGCCCATCGTTCGGCCGTGAATTTCGTCCAACTCTCCCGTCGATTTCCAGGTATTTTGGATTTGATGGCGGATCGAATGATGTAGCTTTCGGGAAAAAGCAAGCATCATCGCCAAGATCGTTTCGGAAATCGGAAAAGCGTGTACGCCACTGGCATTTGTCAATACGATCCCTTGGGCAGCCATCTCGGCAAGCGGCATTCCGTCTACACCTGCCCCCCAATTCTGTATCCATCTTAATTTCGTGTTCGGATTCAAACATTGCTCCGCGACCGTCCCGATCCAGCCGACTATAATCTCAGCTTCCTTCAGGTGGGGAGTCCACTGCTCTTTATCGCCATGAATCACTTCCCATTCCGGGGGAATTGCCGTGTAAATCTGTTCAAGTTGGTTCTGGGACAGTGGACGCAAAAATACGATCTTTGGCATATGGCTATCCTCTTCTGTCCCAAAAAATAGGTTTTTCTATAGTATAAAGAATCGCCGCCTAGTAAGAAAGAGCTTATCTTAAGTATACTAACTTACATAAGAAGATAAATGCCTGATGATTATTGAGCTCTCGCTAGCCGTTAGCTTAATAAAAAGAGCAGGCCACCGCAGCGCCTGCTCAATATTTAATCTATTTCTATTTGATATATATTAATTTCTTCTGCATAAGCGGTCATAGCTGTTTCCTTGTATACCCATCCTAGTTTATCTAACAAGATACTTGGATTACTCGCTGTATATAATATATTAATCTCCATTGTTAATGCTTCTTCTAACATATAATTATACATGTATGTGCCTATTCCTTTATTTCTTTCTTCTTCTACTACAAAGAAATTAGATATCCATGGAGTGTCTTCTGATTGTACTAAGTTATTCTTCCTTGAGAGAGTAATTGTTCCTACAGGTTCTTCGTCTAAGAGCGCTACTAAAACCATTGGTAAGAAAAACTTGTTTTTTTCATCAAGGGAGAGATGCTTAAGATAACCTATAATTTCGTCGGTTGTTTGGCCTTTAGTTGTCCATTGTTTAATTAGATCTAAATCTTCAAGTCTATTTGCTAAATTATCAATTCTAAGTAACATTATTATTCCCCCTTTATAATTTCTGGATGAAGACTAAAAAGTGGAACGCTTAAGGAATTAGAGCGATTGAATCGTGAATTCCAGGTAGCAAACGAAATCTTAAAAAAGCGATGAAATTCTTCACCAAAAACCTAAACTGATCTTTATATTTATAGATTACACCGCTTCCTGTTTAGTTGAACGAAAGGCTGCCAAGCGGCAGCCTTGTCAGTATTGAACTATCGTTTCCCGTTAGCTGAAACTTTTATGAACTACTAGCACGGAAGAAAGGACTATCTTTAATTTGATTAACTTTGTTTTGAATCAAACTTTTCCGCTGATAATCTGATTCTAGTTGAATATTATGTTTTCTTTGTTGGTCCCGCAGAATTTTCAAATATTTATAATGATCTCGTTGAAAACATGATTCTACCTGCAAGTCGGGTAGTGGCGTCCATTGCTTAGTCTCTAAGTCATACATGTTGATTTGTTCTGGCAAGATCGTTTTTGAAGTTGTAATTATGATTGAAGTGGCAGAAGCTTTAAAAGTTAAGTCCTCTGCACGAACAACAAAAGAAAAAATAAATGACTTCTCGTAGTACAAGTCATTTTTTCCTGCGCCACTGATTAAATCAATCATTGAAAGTTTAAGACTGGTGTATTTATTAAATTCAGCGTTGTTAAAACCAAACCGATGCAATATTTCAAGGGAATAGAAAATAGTCTCCTTTTCCGTACCCATATAGAAAATGGTCGGTTTCCAGAGATCAGCAAACAGGTAAACCTGAACAAATTTTCCCTTTAGCAACCTCGTTTGTAACAATAAAGCTTCATCACTCATGACTAATGTGGATGCCATCGCAAGAATGTCTTTTTCGGATAAATTTGTTATAAGTTGTATGATAAGCTCATCTTCACCCAAGCCAATATGCGAATATATTTCAAAATGAAATAAACACTTTTTACAAATATATAATGTACTTCCTTCAGAAACTCCATTATCGTAATCTGCAAATTGTAAGAGGTTCTCATGACGAAGAGCATTCCAAGATGTAAGGGGGGAATCAATTAACTCCAATATTTTTGAGCATCTTTTACAAGTAAAATCCATCTCTATCCTCCGATATGGAAATAATTTGTACTTATTTCATTCTTCACATTTTTTCATTATCCTGCCCGTTAGCGTAATGAAGCAGCCGATCATTGTGGTCGGCTGCTTCCGTGTGTTTATTGAACTATCGTTTCCCGTTAGCGTAATAATGAATTCTCATATACCACAGGAAGTAACCATGATTATGAAAGAAAAAATAAGGGTAATCACCCCGCCGATCCGCCCGACCGTCAACGCAAGATTACTCGGCTTTGCATTACGGAATTTCCAACCCTCACTAAGCCACCACATGGCCCATGGAAACGCTATACTTGCAATTCCAGCCATGAAAAGCACAACACCGATAAGGAACAATGTACCGTTGAAATTTGAGTTGTCTCCGGCGATTTGATTGCCGGCAGATATCCGTTCAAAGTCAGCAGCAAGTTGCATAACATTATTGTCTTCCAAGTTTGCTTTAACTTCCACCGGATAAAGCGGTGTAACGGTTCCGTCAGTTCCCAAGCTTCCCTTTATTCGACGTCCATCAGGAAACACTGATTGGATTGTACCGTCAGCCGTATCGATAGTTGCTTCGTATGTCTCTTCATCGATCAAAAAACGAAATTCCTGACTGCTCTGCAGCAACTTGCCATTGGTTCCATCCTGAACTGCTGAAAAAGAAGTGACTTCAAACCGTAGCCGCTCGCCCGACTCAGAGGCAAAAATGTATGTTTTCATTTCGGCAACATCGCCTGATACGCTCTCCAATTCGTAAGACTCGCCTTGATAGTGCAAAGCTTTTTCTCCATTCCCACAAGCCGTAAGCAGTACTCCAAATAGGATAAGTGCAATCACCACCCAGAGTAATCTCAACCGTATACCGTTGATGATACACAATCTCTTTCCTTCCCCCTTATTCTGAGATATCCCATCATGAAATTTCTAAAGCGTTACATGTCGGTCCGAGTTGCACTTTCACCAATTTGCGGAAAGGCTGCCGATCGAAAAGAAAAGTTTATTGCGTTATAGTGCTTCGTTGGCGTAACAATGATCAGTTTGTAAATGTGTTGATTCCAAGATACAGTCCTTAATTTTAACGTTTCCAGTGGTTGGAAAGTTGCGTTATACTGCCCGTTAGCTCAACGAGGCTGCCGTTTCATGCCGGCAACCTCGTCCTTATGTTTATGGAGCTAACGTACCCGTTAGTTCAATCATTCACCATAAACGAGGTTTAATCTAACATAACTTTATTATTCTTTGGTGTCACGATTAGATTTTGATAACTCCAACAATGATTCTTTTGCTACATTTCGTACATTAAGATTTTCGTGATTTTCATATCTGATAAAAATTGGTACGTACTTTAAATTAAAAGTAGAGCCCAAAGCATAAATTGCATCTGCGAGTAGTTCAAATTCGATTAATTCAATTCTTTCTGCCAAATAATCTAATGAATCCTTTGAATAATCAGTTAGTAATTGCAAAATATCTTCTTTAACTTCTTTGTCATGATTTTCAAACAAGTGTTTTTCTAAGAGAACTATTATCTCATCAAAATAAGGCAAGTTGTATCCAAAATAAGGGTCTAGGTATTTATCTAAGCAAAATAATATACTTCTTTTTTCATCAACATTAGCACTTTTTAAGATTTCACCGATTGCATCTACACCTTTTTTAACAATGTCCTGATGCTTCTTAGTATACGAAATCAACATAACCACCACCTTATAATTATGACAATTGCATTATTCAAATCTGCCAGTTAGTTAAGCGAAGGGCTGCCACAAGGCAGCCCTTCGGCATTTAACTATCGTATCCCGTTAGCTTAACCATTTACTGCTATCCGACGTACAAAGTCTCGCAGCGTATTCCGCCTAAATTCCTTCCTCGTAAGTCCTCAGGAGGTCCGAGGGTCGCATGCCCCAATCCATAAATGCGGTACGTGTATGAAGTCCGTTCAGCACCCTTTATTACGCAACCACAATTCTTATTACTATGTAGTTGTTTTTATTATTTAGGCATGGCTTTATAAATTCAATAAGTGGGACTAGATAGTGTCGTAACACGCTATCATTGACCAAATCAATAATTAGAGATAGTTCCTCATTCAAAGTTTTTAGTTGCATAGGTCCTAAATCAATTTCTCCGTACACATCAATCAGTGAACAGTATTTTAGTTGATATCCATATCCTATGTGAACAATTCTACTTACAATTGATATTGGAATTAGAAACAGATCAGGATCAGCCTTCTGTTCCTGATTAAGGACTCTATAAAAATTAATTGGTTCCTCGTTTTCGTACAATTCCAACTTAAAAAGGTCTTGATAATTCTGCACTGAATCCACTCCTACATATTATTTTAACAGAATATCAAGCAACGTCTTATTACAAACTTTGCAAATTTTCTATGTTTGAGTATTCGTGAAGTGAATTAAACTATCCTGCCCGTTAGCTTAATCAAGCATCGTTAAACTAAAACCTTATTTTCTTAGAGCCATATTACCCTTATTGATTCAAAACATTAGGAAAAGGGTAAACATACGATAAGTGGGAATTGGTATTGAAAAACAGCGAAAACCGGAATTCAATTTTAGTTTCCGAAAGGTTGTTGATTCACCATGAAAACACGAAGAAGGATAAAAAGTTCGAGATTTCTGCTTCGATACTTTTTGAGTAAGACTTAGCTTCAGAAGTACATTTATAAACCGCTTCCCACTATAAGAGGACGCTGCGATTTAATTCGTGGGGTCCTCGCTTTTATGATACTATCAATCATTTTCTCCTTTGTTATTACGCTATCCTGCCCGTTACTTCAACGAACAACGGCAGCCAAACATATCGCCGGCTGCCGCAGTATTTCTTTACTGAACAATTGGTTCTGCTACTTTATTTTGGCTTTGAATACTAATATCACTTACTTTGTATCCTTGTGATGAAGTGTTAAAAGTAATTTGAACTACATCATAGGAACCATCTCTTAGTGTTACTTTTCCTTCTAGAGTGAACTCTTGCGGAGGATAAGTATCTGACTCCTCCATTGGTAAGATTCGAAAGGTGTCGAAAACATAGTCATCATACTGTTTATCAAGCACATCCATGAACTTAGGTTGAAGCTCGTAAATAATGGCCTTTTCCAAAGTTCTAGATTTAGAATCGCCGTACGAATTAGAGCTTGTATCTTCATAAGCATTTACCTGGCTGATAATGTAAAGTTCATCGCTCCAATAACCAAGATAAAAATAGCCCATCTCAACCACATCGTGAAAACCTCCTTTTTTCGGATATTTTACCCATATGGTTTTCGAACTATCCTGCCCGTTCGTATTATGAGGTCACCAGATCTTTCTGGTGAACCTCATTTTTGTGTGGTCGTAAGATAGCGGTAGCCGGGGATCGAACGTTTCTGCCCGTGGGAGCTGGATCCCGAGAGCTATTCAGTTCATCCCCCCTATTTGTTAAACCATGATTAGGCTGGTTGGGACAATGATCCCGAATCACATGCGATAATGTGGAAGACAAGAAGGCTAGGGGTTGCCGGTGAAAATAATATAAGGAGTGGTTTAATGAACCCTGTAATTGGATTGGATGTATCTAAAGGAGAGAGTCATGCGCAAGCTTTTTCAGATCGCGGTGCGCCCTACGGCAAGACCTATCGTTTTGAGCATAACCTAGAAGGACTTGCATCCTTTCTCCGTTATGTTCAAGACCTGGAATCCTTTACTGGACAGCGCCCGGCCGTTGTTTTGGAAGCGACAGGCCACTATCATAGCCCCGTTGTTCAGTTTCTAGACGAGCATCAGTATCTGTATATCATAATAAATCCGTTAATCTCACACCAAGCGAAAAAGACTAATTTACGCAAGGTGAAAACGGATGTTGCTGACGCGTACCAGTTAGGGGAATTGTTCTACAAAGAAGAGCTCGAGCCTTACAAAAAACGTGGTCAGTATCTTATGAATCTGCGTTACCTGACACGCCAATATGAGTCATTGACGGAGATGTATGTTCAGGCAAAGCTACAATTCCAGGCTGTGCTGGATCAGGTTTTTCCAGAGTATCGTGGCGTGTTTGGCGACCTTTATTCGAAGGTGTCTCTTCGTTTCCTGGCTCTATATCCAACATCCCAATCGGTGCTAGCGATGTCAGAGGAAACCGTTACAACCAACATTCAGCGGCTTGTTGGGCATGTCACTACCAATCGATGGTCGCTGGAAAAGACACAGATACTACTAGCAGCAGCAAAGCGAAATCCCTTCAGGAAGACAGCTTTTCCGAGTCATTTAATCTCGCTCGAGCTGCTCATTAATTTGCTACTTCAATACCAAGAGCATCTAGCGAAACTTGATAAATCGATAGAGGCTCTGGCTGAAGAATTAATGGAGTACGATCTAATCCAATCGATACCCGGCATTGGCACCAAAATTGCTGCAACAATTTTAGCTGAGATCGGGGAAATTGATCGGTTCGATCATGCAAAGAAACTGGTTGCGTTTGCTGGTATTGATCCTAGCGTGTTTTCTTCCGGCAAGTTTTCAGCAACCCGAAATAAAATCACAAAACGCGGTTCTAGGAGGCTCCGGACAGCCTTATATCAAGCTGTAAGATGTGGACTGAAAGGCTCACGTAACAAGAGAATAAGAGATTATTACGACAAAAAGCGAGCAGACGGCAAACTATTTAAAGTAGCTGTAATCGCTTGTGTTAACAGACTGATCCACTGGATATACGCGATTTTAACGAAGAAAGAACCTTTCTGCCTAGACTGATTAAGCAATGTTTAGACATCGAGGAAAACCTTCCCAATTTCTATGGGACGGTTATTTGTCATGCACTTTTATCAGTATAACATCCTTCATTGCATTCATTAATAATTAAATATTGACAAGCTATTAGCTGGAATAGTTGAATGAAGGCAGCCGTCATTTTGACCAGCTGCCTTTAGAAGTCGTTATTGAGCTATCGGTCCCCGTTAGCTTAATGAAGAATAACAAATGCTATTTATTTATGATACCTTCGTTGATTAATTTTTCTTTATCTTTCAAAGAGAAATCTCCAGGCTCCCAAGTCTCTAAATGTCCAGCTCCTCCAATAATATCTTCATTATTTTGATAAATGTCAGCGTATATTTTCTTTCCTGTTTTTTGTTTTTCTTTCAGCAAGTAGGTTGTAATATAAATTTCTTTATACGGCTTCAAATCAATACCTACGTTTGTTGCAGGTAGAAAGCCTTTTGTCTCCTGAGTTCTTTCGCTAATTTTTTCCTCAATATGCCAGCCAAATGACTCAAGGTACTCAATAGGTTTTATGTAAATCTGCTCGGTTGGCTCTTTACTACAACCAATCAGGAAAACAAAACAACATAATGTAAGATAAAGAATAATCTTTTTAATCTTAATGCACCTCCATTTATCAAATTTTCACATTTCAATATTAGACGTGAAGACCCATATGAATGTTGCAAATTTCCAATTATCCTGCCCGTTAGCTTAACGAAGAAAGGAGCAGCTGCCGCAGCAAACTACTCCTTAATTGTTCTACTATCGTACCCGTTAGTTGAATTAAAAGTACGAACGATCAATAAGATGGAAATGCGAAATTACAAGAAATAGAACTACCACAATGGGTAAAATCCGAATATGCTGCAAGCCTCTTTTGGGTAGGAACACAAACAACAATACTGCTAAAAACAAGTCAAATCCTCGAGGAATAGAAAAAAAGTATATAAAGCTATACCCTTCTGCCAATAGCAAGCTGATTGGAATGGAAGTACAAAGAGCAGCTATCCAGCCCTTTCCTCTACTGAACCACACAACATACCCACCAATTGGTGAACAAATAGCAAGACAACCCCATGCCAAAAAGGAACGTGTTGGGAAAAAACCGAACAAGTTCATCTCATAGATGTAATATACGCAAAGCATTGATACAAAGAAGACAAAAACATGTAAAGCCGCTGCCCGCGGTGAACGACTCCAAGCTCCTACTGTTGTTGCTACGAAAATCCAAAAACCTAACTCGCTGCCGATTTGTCCTACAACAGAACCATCAATATATTTCGCTAAAAAACCCAAAACCGCCCCGAATATTAACACAAACAATACTCGTAAAAGCTTCTGTTGGAGTGTAATCAGGTTATCTGAAGATTGTCTTATATTCGCCAGTTGCTCATTCATACTCAATATCCCTCCTTCATCTTAAACTCTACTGCCAGTTAGCTGAACAGGCTGCCAATGTTAACGGCAGCCGTAGACTTTGCACTATCGTACTCGTTAGCTTAACGCTTTAGAGCAGCAAAAAATTTAATCTTGGTAAAACAATTTGCTGTAAGAATTTTTTTATTTAACTCTTGTAATGTTTTTATTAATTCCTTGGATTTTGAAATAAGTTCTTTTTCAAAATCTCCAAAGAGTATTGTCTCGTTGATAATTTCTTCTTTTAATGCATTAATAAATAATTTTCTTTTAGTTCGAATTAATGGGCCCTCATGAATTTCTAGATTTAACTGACTAACGATAAGTTCATTTCCTTCTTTAATGAACTCGAGCCATGTCAGAGGGTTTTCAATATACTTTAATACGACGTAGTTGCTTTTTTGAAGTTGGTAATACACATCGATAAGAAAATCAAAATGAGTCAAAATTAGCTCAGAATAAATCCGCTTCGTCTCTAGTCCCATTTCAGGAGAAGGATAAGATAAATATTCAATCCCGTTTATGATAATGGTAAAACAACCATATATTTGATTATATTCTTCTTTAAAAGTTTGGAGATCAATTGTTCGAAACTCAAGGATATCATCTTCAAAGATTTCATATTTAATATCAAACATTAGTGATCACTCCGAACTTAACATATAAACATATATCACCATATTATTGTGTTACAAAGTTGAATGTTTTCATTAGTTTGTTGCGTTAACCTGCCCGTTAGTTGAGAAAACACCAGCCGGTCATAGGCCGGCTGCCGTCGTGTCAGGATTGAGTTATCGTTCATCCGTATGGCTGAGTGTCTCGACTTCCAGCAAACGTAGTGGGATTTGTTCAGAATTTCTATTTAGTTCCTAACAAATGGGGGGATTTTATGGGGCCGCATACTAAGTACCGACCCGATCAGTAAACACTTCATCAAAATTCCTATTCAGCAAATCTTCCTTTGTAATATAAAAATAAAGTAATCCTGATAAATCCCATTGCATTCCTATTTCATCATTGGTATCTGCCTGGAATAACAACTCAGTATCAGCATCTTGAAAGTCATACTGTAATCCATTTATATAACCAAAAAAGCGAAATCCAATATCATGATTACACATCTCATAATATGAAGAGCAGAAGTTCTCGTAGAGGACATACGCTTCCTCGTCGTTATCAAATAAACGTTTTTCATTAATAAGTGAGTTAACCGGAATCATGTTTTCAAATTTTAAACTCATTAAACAACTCGAAAATGAAATGATATCGGGATCTGCCTGAATTCGTTTCAGATCGGATAAATCAGATGTGTAAAGCACCACGTTTTGATCTTTTGGAAAGGCGTCATATAAAAATTCATCAGAGAAAAGCACATCATCATCACAAGGATAAAAAAAATGAAGAATCCCAGTGGCAGGGTAATTCTGATCTATCGAAGACATAGGAAATTCCTCTAAATTTATTTGTGCTATAAAACTCATTGGATGCCCTTCCCAGTCCGGCCACGTAAAACCCATTGGAATATCAGGGTTCCCTCCAATCTTACTTTGCCCGATAGGAATTTCATCTTCTGGTGCTATAGTCGGTTCTAGGAAGAAACCAGGCTTCACTAACTGATTGTATTTCTCCCAATGCCTTTCCAAACCTGCGTTCAAAAATAATTGTTTGATTACCTCCAATGACGGCTCCGGCTGCATCATTCGCATATCCTCCATAAAATAGTATCTACTGTATTTCGACAGAAGATATTCATCCCCTTTAGCTAAACAAAAAAGGAGATCCGTCTATTCAATTATCCTATCCTTCAGTTGAATAGCGGCGGATTTCTAAAGGGGTATCCGCCGCCAATACGCACTAAAAAAATCGTCGATAAAGTTCTCTCCGACGCTCGCCGCGGAGCTGTGCGTAAATTTGTGTGGTTGATGCTTTCTCATGACCGAGCATACCTTGGATGAAATCTAGAGGAGCACCATTATCAAGGAGCTGGCATGCATAAGTATGTCTAAAGCGATGAGGATATACGTTCGCTTCAATTTCTCCCCGATCTGCAAGCCGTTTTAATGCCCATCTAATCGTAGGTATAGCCAAACGTTTTGTTGGATGAGTACCGGTTACAAATAAGGCTTTACAGGAATCCCCACGACTGGCCAGGTACTTCTTTAACCATACTTTGCACTCTGTCGTAAAGTAAACTTCTCTCTGCTTCGAACCCTTGCCATTAACGATTGCTGAGCAGTTCTCCCAATTAAGGTCCTCGATATTGATCTTCTCCACCTCGCCAACCCGGCAGCCGGTACAGTAAAGAAACTCAAGCAGCGCTCTTTCCCTGAGTGACTGACAAGAGATCTTCAAGTGTATAACGTCTTCCTCAATCAAAAACTTAGGAATGCGCTTATCTAATTTTGGTTCTCTCAATTTTAGAGAGGGATTTGAAGTCAGATACGTCTCTTCATACGCGTAACGGAAAAGAGAACGAACAAACCGAATTCGATGGCCTAGGCTGCTTGGCTTCAACCGATCTGCTTGTTTTGCCAAGTACTCCTTAAGCATTGTTAACGTTACCTCCGTTATATCGAGGCCACCTAGCTCCAGTATTAACATTTTGTGCTGAAGGGCGTATGCCTTTAATGTTTTTGGACTGAACCCTTGAATACGTTTGTCAGCTTCATACAACCTCCACAACTCATTTAAGTTCATAACAAAACCTCCCTTTAGAAGCTATTAAATCTAGTTTGCTTCTAAGGAGAGGTTTTAATCTGCTTACAGTATTGAACTAGCGTTTCCTGTTAGCGTAGCAAAGGGCTGCCATGTGGCAGCCCTTTCGGGGTTGAACTATCGTTTCCCGTTAGCTTAAAGCTTATTTGTACACTCCTGATCTTTTAGTTTAGAACTTGTTATCTAAGGAATATTATTTGATGCATCATATGGATTGTTCATTTCTTGCTGTTTTAAATGCTCGCCAACTGGGACAAGCGTATTTTAATTTGTAAATGTCTCCATAGCCTCATGGGGAATCCTCTTCTTTATATGCGCTCATTGATTTTGATCAACAATTTCTTTAAGACTTGCTTCTCCTCGTTAGTAAGGGCTTGAACGATTTCATCCTCCACCTTTTGGAATGAGTTATTAAAGCCTTCAATCAACTCAATCGCTTTTGGCAATACATATATATTTTTTTGCCGTTCATTATTGGCCGGGATTTTGCGCTCAATGAACCCTTTTTGCTCTAGACCTTGAAGCATGCTTGTAATACTCGCCCCACGCACATGAAACCGATCTGCAAGGTCCTTTTGAATAATATGATTATCTTGGTTCTCGTAAATATAGTCGATTACTTTTCCTTGTTGAGAGTTTAACCCTAGTTCCTTTATACTCTCGTCCGCTCTTTTCTTTAATTTAAGACCGATAATCTGAAACAAATCCAAATAAGGCGTTTCCTTTCGGGATTGCATGATCGTCCCTCCTGAAATTGTTAGAAAGCTAATTGTAAGCAACTAAACTATACAGTGATCCTATACGAATGTCAAAAAACTTAGCTTATTGACAGTTAGAATTCTAACAGTTATACTTCGAATTGTTATAAACAAACACATTGGAGGAATTTCAAATGGAGAAGATAAATCAAAATGCTGCGTTAGAACAAGTTACTGCGATTACAAATGTACGTATTTTTGATGGAGAACAAATTATTGCGTCAAGACATGTTGTCATCAAAGGGGAGTCCATTATTGCAGTGGGCGGAGACCTTCCGGCCGATGCAACGATTATCGATGGGGAAAATGCGACTTTAATGCCCGGTCTGATTGATGCACATGTCCACACCTCAATCGGCGGATTACGAGATGCCTTAAAATTCGGCGTTACGACAGAACTCGAAATGAACGGCGATTTTACGAAAAGAGGACGTGAGATCCAGTTAAAAAATGTGGATGACGTTGCAGACGTCCGTTCTGCCGGCACAGCAATCACCGCTCCGGGCGGACACCCAGATGAATTGCTGCCGGATGGGGATGAAATACCGGAATTCGTATTAAAGGAGCTAGAAAAGTTATCGGAGGAAGACCGGGAAGCGATGTTGGCCGCATACGCTCACGATCACGATGAAATACCGCAAGTGACAACGGTGGAAGAAGCGATTAAACATGTGCATACTCAATTGGAGAATGGTGCCGACTATATTAAGATCATGATTGAAGAAGGGACGGTCATGGGTGCACCTGGCCTGCCTGTTCTAAGCGACGAGATTCTAAAAACAGCAGTGACAGAAGCCCACAAGTTCGATAAGCTGGTCATCGCCCACGTCTTGACGGCTCTTTCATCGCAAGCAGCCATCGATTTTGGAGTCGACGGTTTGGGCCACTTGTTTATCGACAGACCCGAGTACACGTCCGAGTTGGTGAAATCCATAGCGGATTCAGGCGCTTTTGTTACACCGTGCTTGGTGTTAAACTCATCTATTGTTGGGAAACCGGCATCGGAATTGGCGAATGATCCGCGTGTTCATTCCAAATTAAGTTCGGATTGGATCGGTATTTTGAACTCAAGCTTCAATACGTTCCCGCAAGGCAATATGGAGAACAGCTTTAAGAATGTGATGGATCTTCACCGTGCCGGAGTTGATATTCTGGTAGGGACGGATGTTGCGCCGGTTCCCGTTCCGAACCTTGGCGGCCTAGCTCACGGAGCAAGCGTCCACCACGAAATGCAGCTGCTGGTGAAGGCCGGGTTCACTCCAATTGAAGCTCTTCAGTCGGCTACATCCAAACCGGCCCGTTGCTTTGGTCTTCACGATCGCGGCCGCATTACCGAAGGTGCGCTCGCTGACCTTATTCTCGTAAACGGTGATCCGACAACCAATATCTCGGATACCTTGTCGATCACATCCGTGTGGTTCAATGGTTCGCAGCAACTAGGTTAATCGGGTTCGATCTCCCTGTACAATGTCGTCAATGCGAATGATGAGCGAACCGGAGATGATGATGCCGTTGCTGATCGTAAAATCGTCAAAAAGAGGGACTGCAGACTAGTCCCTCTTCGACTTTAATCTATTAATCCAAATCCTCCTGTCAGGTACGACAGCCAGATCAACGTTCCTCCAGATACAATCAAACCCGTTTTATTCCCATTGGATTATCAATGTAGTCATTGTTTAAATTTTACTACATTTTGGAACTATCCTGCCCGTTAGCTTAACGCGCAGCAGTACATCTGTACAAAACATCTCATTTTGTGAAGATTTAAAAAGGATCTGCCGGGGAAGATCCTTCTTCGTTTGTATAGAGTCAGTCCTTCATTGAACTAACGTTTTCCGTTAATAAAATGACGTATCTGATTATTGTTTATATTTTGCAGCAATCTGCTCTTTGAGAGAATTGAAATGTTCCGTATTGCCAGCAAAATGCACTTCATTATCGATGATTTCTTGCCGGCTCAAGGTACCGCACGTAAAGCGGATCGATGATTTCGAATCATTCAGATTGAATTTACCTTGATAACCACCTACTGGAACGTATATGCCGGACGCATCCTTCTGCAAAAATAAGGTGTAATGGTCTCCCTTCACCATCGGAACATAGCCGGAAACTGACCGAAACATGCTTCCATCCTCGAAAAAAGCGCTTTCTGATACTGTTATTTCCCGGCCCTCTTCCGCCTCGCCTTTGAATACTTGCAGCAATTTGATTGAAGTTACAGCTTGATCAATATCACTTTTCCCTCCGACTTTCCTGATTGTGGATTCTCCAGACTTCTCAGCGAGTACGATCAGATCGGACATGCTTTCTAATAAAGTCAAATCTTTGACTTCTAGAGCCGTAATTCTCTCCACCGTGAGCCTTTTACTTTCCTGAATGTCTTTATTTTCAACTTTCTCAAACTCTTGGTTTAATGGTACTGATTTCACCGCTGTCACTGTCTGCTCGGGAAATTTGTTAGATGCATACACGCTGCCCCCTGTAAGAAGCAGGCATGTACCGATAATAATGAGCATTTTCAAATTCATACTTGGTTTCTCCCCCCATAAATTACTAGTTACTATCTTGGACGCATAAGAGACATTGGATGTTGCTCAAAAACGACATCCAAATATGCCTTCAAATTAGGATAACTGCCCGTTAGCTCAACGAGGCTGCCGTTTTATGCCGGCAGCCTCGTCCTGGTGATTGTTAAACTACAGTTACTTCAATAAAAAGAGGAGCTTCCTCGAAGCAAGCTCCTCTACTATCATACCCATTAGTTCAATTGCTGGCATGTCGCCGACTCCGTGAGAGGAACTGCAATAAATTACTATTTACGCACAAATAATCGCCACTTCGTAGGCGATATTGGAGTTTTATTCAGCGGTTTACCTTTTGCTCGAAAAAAATATGGCTTTCAGATCATCCGATCGTTCGGGGGTACGCTGCACGTCTTCAGCGAGAAGAACAAGGGGATCGAGATGATGGCGAGAATCCCTAGTCTATAGAATCGACGAACAGGGACCGCCGCGCTTCCGCTCGGGCATTCACGTTTGGGCGCTGAGCGCGTATCATATCGGGATAGGATTTTGATTCGCGGAGGCATTGATGGTGGGATACTACGTAACAGTAGAGCCGGGGGTAAATCTCTACGTGGAGGATATCAACCCGACAGGAAGCAAGACGATAGTGTTTCTTCATGGTTGGCCGCTCAGCCATGACCAGTTCGAATATCAGTTCGACGTGCTGCCGGGCATGGGCTACCGCTGCATTGGCATCGACTGGCGTGGCTTCGGCAAGTCGGACCGACCCTACGGCGGCTATAATTTAGAACGGCTTGCGGACGATATCCGCGCCGTCGTCGATGCGCTGCAGTTGAAAGATTTCGTGCTCGCCGGACATTCGACCGGAGGCGCGATCGCGATCAAATACGTCGTGCGGTACAATGGCGGCGGCGTATCCCAGCTCGTACTGATCGACGCGGCGGCGCCGCGTGGCTTCACCAAGGAGACGGCCGCACAGTTGCTGAAGCAGACGTTGAACGACCGGGCGAACATGATGCTCGGCGTGACGGACATTTTCTTCTTCCGGTACATCACAAAGCCATTCTCGGACTGGTTCAATCGGATGGGCATGCAAGCCGCCGGCTGGTCGACGGCCGCGATCATCGTCATGCTACGGGACTTCGATTTGAATGTTGACCTGTCTCGCATCCAGGTGCCGACGCTGATCGTGCACGGCATTCATGACCAGGTCATTCCGTTCAGCCAGGCGGAGGAGATGCATCGAAAAATTCCCCATTCGCGGCTCGTGCCGTTCATCTACAGCGGCCACGGCTCGTTCTACGACGAACGCGACAAGTTCAATCAGCTGATGCAGGAGTTCGTCGGGACTGCGCCGCAATGAACGCCTCCCCTCCGGAACCGTAATAGCACGACGACAGGCAGCTGGCGAGAAGCCGGCTGCCTGTCGGTCGTTCTCGATCATTCCAGTGGTCTTTTCGGGTCCCGATAATGGATTAGGCTTAAAGCGCTTCTTCCCAGGCCAATGGCTGCGCCTAATAGAATCGATGTTAATCCCTCCCTTTAAGTTCTCGTTTCCCGTTAGCTCAAATTGGTATGAACTACAATTATATTATTCCACTATACTGCCAGTTAGCGTAATGAAGCAGCCGATCATTTTGGTCGGCTGCTTCCGTGTTTTTATTGAACTATCGTTTCCCGTTAGCGCAATAGGACCGCCAACAGCTATGTGATAACAAGAAAATATCCTATTCAATTTTTCCCTTTCCAGCCAATTGAGTTCCACCAACAACACTTATCTGACCGAACGTATAAAAATAATCTGTTTTTTGGGCTTCCTTACTACCTTGGACTGAAACGAAATACTCTTTGCCTTCTTCTATCAGGTTATAAAGCCTTGAGTCATCTATCATTACTTTATATTTTGTTTTATTTTTTGTTGTGTCATTGGCATTTGACCCAATAACCCACATTTTAAGGTATTTACCAGGTTCAATAAGGCTATCTTTCTTTTCAATATGCATTTCCATAACTATGCTTTGAAAAGATTTCTCTCTCTTAACTTGAAAATAAAAAGTTAGCGATAAAATCAACACCAAGGTAATCACTGAAAAGATAAATAAGTAGATACTTTTTTTCTTGAATGAAATATTCAGGTTTTACACCACCAGTCAATTATTCGATTTAAACTAACCGCCCGTAACAGCGGGACTCCTCTTTAGCACGATATTAGTAATTTCTTCTTTACACGTACCGCTTTAGCAACACAATTTGTTGCATTATCCTGACCGTTAGGTAAATAAATGCTTCCGATCTTTCTGTTCAGCTGCCTTCGTGTCATTGTTCAACTATCGTTCCCCGTTAGCTTAACTTTTCTCTACAATAAGGTTAATCGGGCCTTATTATATCTCTATCTAATTTCCCGTTCTCTGGTTTTAGTTGGATATTGAATGTACCTATTTCTTTACCATTAACATCATATAGCGGAATTTTTCGAACACTTCCTGGAGCAATACTACGTTGTTTAGACAATGCTTCTTCAGGGCTTTTGGGCATTTCGGTTTCCAAGTCTTTTGCACGTACATATCCGAGAGTGCCATCTACACCAACTGCTTGAACTAAATCCGGCCCTGCATTTGATGCTGCGTTTTCTCCAGATCCATATGTCTCGCCATTCTTGTTTACCGGGAAACTGGGAGTATGTTCTTGAGTATTGCTTGGATTAATATTGGTTTTAGCATTTGTACTATCGAGAGCCATCGTTCCTACCACTATGCCAGTGACAAAGACAACACCAATGATGACTATTCGTATACCCGTTGAATAAACCCGCATTTTGTTCACTCCCTAATTATTTTGATGGTACTGTCCCCGACAGTTATTAAGTTTCTTTACATTGTGGCTGTGTCACCTTTTTGTTACTACCCTATATGAGTGTAGCATCATCGTTACCTTCTCACTTTTCGAATGTAAATATCTCAACGATATTTTCAAATTCCTCTTTTGATAATGAAGGAAACGAAATTCCCTACTCGACCACGATACTAATTTGATCTTCATTTACTACATTCGTGCAACCTTTTATTGTACCAAAGGTTTGCGATTCGGGATCTCCATCATATGCACAATATTGTTTTACTACTTGATAATTATTATTAATTGGAATGATAGAATAGTCTATAACAGGCAATTCCAAATCATTTTCATACTTTAAAATTACAGAGACCCTAATGTTTTCAAGATCATTACTATTAACTTTAACAATTTCGAAATCAATTAGTTTTCTTCCATCATTCTTTTTATTCATAATTTCTGTAAAATAATCATTGATAATAATTTTTGCTGATTCATTTGGATCTTGTAAAACCTTATTAACAGGCATACTTGTTATTTCTTCTAAGGGTTTGTCGAGACTCTGAGCACTAACAATTCCGATGCATGTTGTAATGAATAGTACCAGTAGGAGAGACGCAACTTTTGTACTTGCAAACATAACTAAAACTCCTTCGCAAAATAGTTTATTGACCAGAATATATAACGATCACTCCAAGGGAAATCTTTCCAAAAACCTTACTAAATTTGAGTTTGTTGTAATTTAGCAGAAGCATAGGACAAAAGAAGGACCGCGTATGTCGCGGACCAATATAACAACAAAAGAAGCTGGCTTTCACCACGCTAACCTGCCCGTTAGCGTAACAGTATTTTCAATAAATAACCTTATGTATTTAAAAACCAGCCCCTCAAGGGCTGGTTCACCGGTTCAATGCCCTGTTTTGTGAAAATATGATTTATGCTGCAACATTGCAAGTTGGCGACTTTCTTACGAAGGTTGATCCTTTTTATCAACCGAAGCATCCGCCCGTTTCTCGTCATACAGCTCGAGCTTAATAACGCCGCGATCTTGTATGAAATTTTCCTCCGACCGTCCATTGATAGCCGATTTCAGTAATTTTGCCATCGGGATCTCTACGTCCGTACGCCTCCTCGTTACCATCTCCGAACATCCCTTTACTGTAATCAGAAATATTTTGTTTATTATCGGGGCCGTTCCTTGCTGGTCAGCGAAATTGCCCTCCAATAAATGTTGCAAGGGGGCTCCCGCTTGAATATGGGCCTGCTAGGTGGACAATAGGGAAATCATCTTTGAACTCAAAAAGAGAGACCGAATTTCCAAAGCGGGATTTAAAACGAGTTGCCCGGCAGTGGGTCGCCCCCTTTATACATGCGAAGCGTACTACGATAGGTGCGTTTCATCCGGGCCATCTGCCCGACGAAATAGCTCTCAGGCTTTTGAAGCGCCTCATGAATCGGCACAACCCGATAGCTTCGTTGCTTGCCATCCTTCGAGATACATACCCAAGTCGGTATGTATTCAATACCTGCGAGCCGGACGTAGCCGTCGGATGTTTTCCGAATTCGGATACGAACAATAATACCGGTTAAAGCGGCATCCTTGCCGTGTAGCCGCGTGGAAATAAAGTTACCCAGTGAGTAGATCGCGAACCGTTTTCTCATCCGTCCTTCTATATCTTTCACAGTGCGGTACACCGCTGGCTGAAGAACATGCGGATGCGCGCCAAGAACCACATCAGCTCCCTGACGAAACAAGAATCGGACCAGCTCCTTTTGGTGGGCAGATGGACTTCGGTGATATTCAAATCCGTTATGCACGCAGACTATAATGAAATCCGATATCCTCCGCAATCGTTTCAAATCTTGTTTCATGTTCATGCGTACAATCTTCTTAACGCCGGCAGGCTGCCCCTTAGGAACGGTATTGCCGTTCGTGTCCCTCGTATACGAGAGTACGCCGATACGAATCCCTCCGGCAACATGAACACAGAGCTTTCGAGACTCATTCCTGTTCCGGTACGTTCCGACATGGGCAATCCCGTTCTTATCAAGTACTTCGAGCGTCCGTTTGAGCCCGCGAACACCATAATCCATGCTATGGTTATTTGCCGTAGCGAGCACATTGAAACCAATGGTCTTCAAAGCCGAGGCGAAGTTATCCGGACATTTGAAGACCGGATTTCCATTCCTCGGATTTCGAATCGTCTTCGTGTATCCGTCTTCCGATCCACCGGCAAAGGTTGTCTCGAGATTGCCTATCGTCAGATGCGCATCCTGCAGATATTGGGAAACTGGTTCAAACACCTGCTCGAAAGCATAAAGCCCGTTGTCACCTAGTTTATCGCTAGTGCGCATTGATCGAATAAGCAGCGGCTTCATCAGGAGATCTCCAACCGCCGCAATGATAATATCATCAGACATGCAATCTTCCTTTCTATAGTCTGATTTTTTCTAGACATTATATGCGATTCCACTCGACTTCGACATCTATTAGAAAACTAGTCGATTACAGTATAAGAAAAGCACCATCGAAAGATGATGCTTACTAGAAGTAGCTTATTTAGCTATCGGATTTTGTGTTTTACTAATATTACCGTATTACAAAGAAGAGAGATATCTCTGATATCTCTGACTGATACCACGCTAACCTGCCCGTTAGCTCAATAACAATCGAATCTGTATCTTTAAACAGGATTATCCTCTTCTTTGATTGTTTGCTTTCGGTGATTATCAAGCATTCGTTTTAAATATTCTTCAGATTTCCCCTTTGGGATACTTAGACTTTCCCATCCATTATTTTTCACTTGTTTACCAATATAAACAATTTGTCCCACATGATAAGAATAATGTGCCATTTGCCTCTCAATAGCCTCTAATACCAAATGAGCTTCTCCACGAATATATATATTTTTCAATAAATCTTGCTCACTTAAATCGGTTAATGTATCAATTAGGGTTTGCCAACCCTTTTCCCAAACAACTGTGAGTTCTGATTTTGAAGATATAGCATCTAAAAATTCTTCATCACGATTTCTATATTCCTTCTCTCCGTCTGAAGTCAAAAAGTCAGTCCACCTTGAAACCATATTTCCACTCAGGTGCTTTATTATTATTGCAACACTATTTGACTCGTCATTATAAGTCCAATAGATTTCCTCTTCAGATAATTGGTTTATCGTTTTATCTCCAAGACTTTTTACACTTTTAAATCTTTCAATTACAATTTTCAAATATTCGGTTCCAATATTCATTATTCCGCCCCCTCAAAAATAATGACCATTTTTTTGCTGCCTAAGTATTCAACGGAAGCATTAAACTGTTCTGAAACAAAGCGTATAGGAACAAAAGTCGTGTTATTTCTCGAGAGTAAAGGCGAGTCAAACAGCACGGTTTGCTGGTTCACCCGTACTTGCCTATTCCCCAAAGCCCAACGTATCTTTTTATCGTTTTTTTGAATCGTTACCTCTTTAGTGCTTTGGTTCCAGCCTACGTTTGCCCCAAACTTCTCAGAGATGAAACGAACCGGCACATAAGTACGACCCATGTGTATAAATGGTGCTGCCGTATTACGGTAAGCTCTGTCGCCCACATATGCTGCAGTGCTTCCAATTACCAGGCGCTGCGTCTTCCTCTGAGACTTTTTAACTCCTTCAAGATCACTAATATTGTTCACTTTTATGAATATTTTGGATGTTTCGGTGCCTTGGCTCAAGTCCAAGTTGTTGTTATTCAGCTCAACTCCATGGAAGTACTCGATAGAACTATCAAATGCAATATTTTGAATTGGTTCTAAATCCCAAACCCGATTGTTGCTCAAGTAGAGAGCAACTAGACTTTTCATACTCCTTAATGGTTCCAAATCATAAATCTTGTTCGATGATAAGTTCAGCTGTGACAAGCTAACTAATCTCGATAAAGGAGCAAGATCTTTAATGTTATTATTGCTCGCATTGAGGTCACCAAGTTTAACTAATCCCGCTAACGGCTTAAGATCAGTGATCTTATTACCTCCAATTGATAGCATCGTTAGGTTGGCCAATTCCGCTAGCGGTGTGAAATCAGCAACCTTGTTATTGTCAAATGACAGTGTTGTTAGATTGGTGGATAGCAGCCTTTGGCTACTGATTCTTCGCTGGTTTTTTTCAATAATGATTTAATAGCTATTTCAAGATTTGGGTCAGCAAAGACCGCTTCCTGGCTGAGAGCCGCCTCCGCATAGACTTGACTTGAAAAGCTCGTACATAGCACGAAAATAAGTAAATAAACGGTAAAACGTTTCATCATTCTGACTTTCTCTCCTATGACTGTACTAGACGAATTGAAAATCCGTTATACTATTATAGCATATGACATTTTATTAATTGACAGACAAGTAATCTGCTCCTTGTTCGTTCAACTGAGTTTATTTTCCATTTACCACCTGGTGGTTATTCAAGAGATAACTCACCAGCATAGAAATTAAAAGCAAAATGAGCCTATGGTGCAATGTGTTTTTCCCATTGCTCTTTTGTTCCAACAAAGAAAGTAAGTCTTTCAGGTATCTTCACTGCTGTTTCACTTGATTCCCCAAAAGACCCAGATGAAGTTCCTAGTCCATGTATCATTGGTACATTTGAGGGCATTTTTGTTAGTTGTCCATTAGTTTCGGAATAATAAAAAACCATAGGGCCAGTAACGTTTTTGCTTGAAGTTTTTATTTTTCCGGTGGAATAAACCTCATATACAATATAATTCCCATCTTGCTTTAATGCGGGGGAATTCGGTTGTTCATATATCACTTCTATCAAACCCGTATAATTTTTAGGCAATATAAACTTATGGGTTTGTTTATCTGTTATATAGAAAGATATAATGCCTGCCCCAATAACAAGACAAACAGCTATTGTCGCAGCTAATATACCAAGAGTTCTTTTCATATAATCACTTCCTAACATAAAAAATATCACCATTATGAGATAATCTAACCATAATAAACAATAAGCAGACTTAAAGTAGGTCCCGAATTAGTAAAGTGGTATTGCCATGCTTTCTCTCTCATCAAATTTCTCTTGATTCAAGGTTAACAGAAATTTTTTCTGCCGAGCAGTTCTAAGTTATTTAGAACCTGACGCCCGTTAGCATAATAAAATGAGCAGGCCACTGTAGCGCCTGCTCATCCATGTATGTTTTTGAACTATCGTTACCCATTGGTTGAACTATCCACTGAACTTCTACGCTTGGGTAGATGGGATGAAGATATTTATTAACTTGTTCAATTGAGGAAACTGGTCCCGTTCAATAAGTACGACTAATATTTCATTACCAGTATCCGCGAAGAAAAATCTTTTTCTGCTACCGCTCGCAGCAAGCAATTCAGAAAAGATCGCGAAGATTTCGAGGCTCAGCCAATCGTCCTGCGCGAAAAGTGAATAGCGATAGTTCGTACCGTTAGCTTTAAAGGCAATCCACACCTCACCGGCTTCAATATCCACGTACTCCTGAATATCGGTAACGCTTATTGTCGGGTCAACCATAACCGCAATCCGTTTTAATCCTTGAACATAATCCCCGTGATCCTCGATACATTCGCGATCGAAGCACCAAACGTCATTAGTCGGGTATAGATCACTGTTAGGTTCTATGCTGTCTCTTTCCCTCCCCATACTCATTAGGAGATGAATGTAAGGGCGTTCCTCATAATCTCTGATTTTGAAATCTAATATGTCCCTGATTTCTATTTTCTTTTTAAGTGTAATGCCTAATTTACCCAAATTCGCGAGCTGCTCTTCAATCGAAATACGGACTTGCGGAGGCTTGGAAAATTTGTATTTGCGCTTAAAAAAACTAAACATGCCTTTGATGATTCCCCCCTTGTTGCAGATCACAATTCACCACCTGTAGTTGAAGCTGATGATAATCTGACCTGCATTACAGACTATGTGTCGGTTCTTGACCAAAATCCCCAATAATAAATTGGTGAAGATAGCTGTATTCTACTATCGTTCTCCGTTAACATTCCTGTAGAGCGTTAATTTTGCGATTTGCAAAAAAACGAGGCGCGTCGGTACGATCGAAGAAGGTAAGGCAACGGGTCGTAGCCCTAAACCAGGAAGACGCTCTACTATGAAGGGGATCGACATCGCCCATCAAATGCATGTTGCGCATGCTGTAAACTTTCGTGGCATCATCACCGGAGACTACTTATCCTTTCTAATGACGAGGGAGTGTTTCGTAATCTCTTGCTTTGGATTCAATAGTTGCAAACCACTCATCGTTAAGCGCAGCCATTGTCCGGATGGAACCAACCGGGCATTACTGGCTAAACGTCTCGGAATCCCATTCCAGAGAAACCACAGACGCACCTGACCGTGTTTGCTTCGTGTTCTATCCACCATCACACCCATGCCGATATCTGAAAATGCTTCGATCACTTTGGTCATGGCCCCAAAAAAAGACTCCTCGATTGGGAGTCTTTTTTACCCAGTATTTAATTTTCATCATATCACATCAGATTCACCTCTGACCGTCTCACCCTCACATGCTTGAATTGAGCATTCCCTTGGCTTACGAACAATCCGAGCTTTCCTCGTTCGATATCGTACATTCTAGCACTTATCGCAACTTCCCCATTTATATATATCTCGCAAATCGATCCATCGATGAAGATCAGCAGCTCATGGTAACGATCAGGCAGCAGCTCGATCGGCCGCTCTAATTCGACCTCATAGGGAAACGTCTTTCCCCCTTCTTCACTCTGCATGATGGGGCCGCGAAACGTAACCCTATTTCGCTGCGGCTCCAGCGTTACATAATAAGCGTCGTCCAGACCCTCCCCCGCACGCAGCATAACACCTGCCCCCTGCGTAAGTTCCGAGAAACGGATATCCAACGATACTTTGCAGCGATCGGGTAATTCCTCTTGCGTTAGACTCGCCGCAAACGCATAGGGAGATTCACACACATGCTCGTCTAGGGCCGACGACGTCCATGTACCCGTGATCCCATCCACATGGAGCGGTTGCTCGACCGCGAACGCCGCATTCACCGAGTCCGGCACTTTAACGGCGAGCGTACCGTCTGGACGCTGGATGATCTCATGGACTACGAGATTGCCACCCCAGTCCCATGTATCATAATCTTTTCCGGGATGCTTAGGAGGATTCCACCCGAACAAGTCGTCATTCTTCGTCGGATTCCAACCGAATAAATACCGATTCCGACCATCCGATACCGACTTCGCCGCATAGAACGCCCTGCCGTCGAACGTATCGACCTTTGGTGTAATCCATGGACCATTCAAGGACCGACTCATGCGGTAGAAGGTGGCGAACCGATCCGTATAGTTAGAGTAAACCAGATACCACCAGTCTCCCATCTGGAATAAATCCGGGCATTCGTGAGCCCCGACATGAATATTCGGCGCATAGAGCGGCTCACGACACGTCCACTTCTTCAAGTCCTGTGATGTGAGCAGGGCCACGCAGCCCTTTCGATTGGATGCTCCCTTAGCCATCGCGGCGAGAATCATCCAATATTGCCCCTCCTCTTCGTTCCAGAACACAAAAGGATCCCGCCAATCTGAAAGCTCGTAGATCAGGTTATCGGCGGAGAAGGTATCCTCCGGAATTGTCGTCCAGTTCATCAAATCCGTGCCGGTTGCATGGCAGACCAACTGCTTCCCCTCGGGAAAGATGCAATAGAATAGATGATAAGTGTTCTCCACCTTCAGAACATGACCGGTCCCCCCGAGAATTTTGCATGCCCCATACTCCCGGTAATCACAGAAATCGCTCGTTCCGATCAGATGCCAGCCGTGATCCAGACCTTCCCGGTAATTCTCACGCCATCCGTGAAGATAAAACAGTTTAAACTCATTGTCCTCATAGTAGGGGATCACATCTCCAACCCAGGCATTGTTAGGACGATAGAAAAACTCTTTCATTGACTGATTCCTCCCGCTAATTCAGCTTCATAGGCAGATTTCATTTCCCAAATCTCTAACGATTTTACGATAGTTGATGAAGTCATTCTCGCATTTTTATCTCCTTCATCTTGTTGAAAGAAAGCATCACCCCTTCATTTAAACGTTTACGCAAACGTTTATATGAAATATAAAAAAAATATGATTGAATGTCTTATCTATGTTGTCTCATCAATATATTCATTTTTTCTTAAAAAGAAAACATCAACTGCAGATAATGTAAACGATTTCCTTAATATTGTCAATTCCCTATTTACTACATAAGAGAAGTAACCCAAACAGTTTAAAATACTCGAGATCTTGAAGCACTGAACACTGGATACGCCGCACGGTAAATTGTTTTCACTTGACTTCCATTGCAGCTTCTACATACGAGTATACATTATCCGGCGACAACTGATATTTAGTACTGGAGTTTTACCGCAACAAAAAATCGTCCCAAATATTCTGGAATTCCTCGAACAGTTGCTTTTTACCGATTTGCTTGCCGATGTACGCCTGAATTTGAATCGCCATCTGTGAACTGTTCGCTTCATAACCGGGGAACCGCTGCCACATCCAAGGGAGGATTTTCCCTTCCTTTGTATACTTGATAATATCTGCCGCTAAAGGGCCGAGCTGCTCTTCGCTGGCCGGAATGCTCTTGAAAGCTGGAATCAATTTGGCATCTTCAACGATAAACGATTTGCCGGCATCCGATGTAACCAGCCAATTCAGGAAAGCTTTAGCCTCTTCCTTCACTTGGGAGGTCTTGCTTACAACCCAGTAGTTCGCTACGCCAACCTGAAGTTTGTCCATCGCACTGGCGTCATCATTAATAGGCATCGGCAAAAAGCCGATCGCAATATTCGGATTGATTCGGTCGATTTGCAGCTGCGTCCATATGCCCTGCTGCATCATGGCTGCCTTTCCTTGCGCGAAGTTCGTTACCTGTGTGTTGTAGTCTGTTTGAAGCGAATTTTGTTGCCCATATTCGATTGTCAAATCGACCAACTTCAGCCATTGCTCAAACGTCTCGTTACCTATCAGCTTAAGATTTCCTTTCTTCACGCTTTCTACAAAGGCAACTGGATCAGACTGATGGGAAAAAGCAACATTCAACAAGTGATTGCCAACGACCCACCATTCCCCGTAGCCATTCTCGAAAGGCTGAATGCCTGCAGCTTTGAGCTTCTCGGCCGCTTCCCGCAGCTGCGTTAATGTTTTCGGGGGACCGGTTATGCCGGCTTGGCTGAACAGAGTCTTATTATAGATAAAGCCCCAGCCTTCCATCGCAAGTGGCATACCATAGATTTTTTCGTCTTTAGTAATCGCTGGTTTCGCCAACTCGACAATATCGTCGACCCATGGCTGATCGGACAGATCTTCAAGGTGTTCCTCCCAGAGATCCAAATCGCTGTACCCAGCAACAAAGAAAATATCGGGTTTGTCTCCGGAATTAAATCTCGTCTTTAGCCCCGCGCTGTAGTCGCAGCCGCCACCGCACGTATCGACTTCGATTTTCACGCCGGTTTCCTTTTCGAATTCACCGATAAGCGTGCTTAGTTGTTCAGCCATTTCCACTTTAAAATTGTATAGCTTCACGGTTTTCCGTGTCATGCCGGCTGACGAATTCCCATCTTCATTTTCATTCGCCGTACTGTCTTCGTTATTTACGCATCCAGCTGCTATCAGAGCGATCATGAGCAAAATGGACACGAGGTTCCGTAACTTTCGTTTTATCATATATCACGTATTTACTCCTGCTTCCATTGAAATGTACATCCATGATACCAAAAAGAAGGGCATGCTGCACGATATGCAGCCTGCCACCGAAACAAATTCTGTATAAGTTATTACCTTGGCCATCTTTCTTCTTTACCTATCAAGGGCTCGAATGGATTATGAGGTTCGGATTGATACCAATACGCGACCGAAGCGACATCATCCTGACGTTCGAATAGCCCCTTCTTGTAAACCCCGATTTGTTGAATCGTTACCTTGATATCATCGTTAAACCGGATCGGGTCGAGAATATGCCAACGATAAAAACCTCTCATCGGCGGGACGTCATCATTGTGATATAAATTGTGGACGGCCTCGTCTTGATTGGAGTAATATGGATAGCCCATAAACGGCGTACAATAGGTATTCTCTACCGTCTTTCCGTCCTTCTGCGTCGCAAAACTCCAAGCTCCGCCGAAATAATCTTCGGTGCCGGTTCCGCAGATGGTAGGATAGTCTTTATCGCCGTCAATGTACATCTTGATTTCGCCTTCGCCCCACCAATATCTCTCCAGCGTGGTCAGCGCCATGTAGGTGCCTACGTATTGTCCTTTTCCCCGGACGTTATCTAATATCACGTAGTCCTCTTGCTTGCTCGTGATCCGTTGCCGCTTCCATTGTGCGTGGAAATATGCCACATTGTCCGGCAGCTCGTCATGCAAACAATAATCCACCTGATAGAAGAGTGCCGGTATCGGCGCTTCATGCTGGTTCTCGATCGTAATTTTTGCTTTCTTCCGGAAAGGCATCGGGAAATAGCTGTTGAAGCCCCTCGTCGGATTTACGACGATCGGCATCGAGTTTACGGTGCAGCCTCTCGAGAATCCGTTGCAAAAGAAGTCGCCGAGCGGGCTTTCCACTGAAGGAACCGTTTCGTCGTCCCAATACATGCGAAGAACAAGATCTCGAAGAACATTAGTATCCTTGTCGGTTTGGTCCGTAACCGTAATCCAAATATGTTCGATGATTCCCGGCCCGGCCATTTCGGCCAGCGTAACGGTCGTTCCAGACTGTACATCGCGGATGCACGGCGAGCCTTTGCGGGAAGGACCCAAATGGCTGGCCTCTTTCCCTCCCGCGCCTTTCTCGCCATTCGGATTTTCTGCGTTGATGGCACGGCTCCTGCCGCTTTTAATCAATGGGAGAGACGAGAGCCCTCCGATAAACGGGTTATCAAACATGTTATTATTTCTCCTCTCATTACTATCCTTTTACGCCGCCTGCCATAATGCCTTCCATGATCTGTCTTTGGAATATCCCGACGAAAATAATAATCGGCAAAATAATAATCCAACCCATCGAGCTGACTAAATCCCACGGTACGGCATACATATTATCCCTTAAGGGCAGCTGCGTGATGGCGGTAGACAGAACTGAAATTCCGTTCGAATAAAATAACGGCGTAAAAAAGTTATTTAAACACGTGATGAAGTTCACTATACAGACTGTCGCGATTGCAGGCCTCAGAAGAGGCAATGTCACATAAAACATCGACTGGAGAAAACCGCAGCCGTCAATTGAAGCCGATTCTTCGATTGAAACCGGTATATCGCTAAGAAAGTTTTGCAGAATAAGGATGGTGAATGGAATAATGCCGCTGATGTACAGGATAATTAAACCTGTGTACGTATCGAATAAATGAACTTGCCGCAAAAAATCGTACAGCGGGCGCGCAGTCACCACGTCGGGAATCAACATGGAGCCTAGCAAAAAGGCAACCGCCATCGATAAACCTTTATTTTTGAACCGGGCAAAACTAAATGCAGCCATGACGGATAGGATCATGCCGGTGGTAATCGACAAGCCAACAATAATAAGGGTGTCCCTCGATTTTGCCAGCAAACCGACATTTCCGATCAGGTAAGAATAGCTTTCCAGCGTGGGATTGACCGGCCAATATTTAATCGGTTTCGAAAACAATTCCCCCGATGGCGTGATGGATGAGATGAAGATCCACCACAACGGGAAAAGGATGAGGAAAGCGACAACGAGCGCTAAGGTCCACATCAAGCATCGCAGTAGGATGCGCTTAGATCCGTTCGAAAACATAAGTTATCGCTCCTTAATAATCTACACGTTTTGCCGCGCGCATACTGAGTGCGCTTAATAGCGCCATGATCAAGAAGAGTACGACAGCAATGGAAGAGGCATACCCGGTATTCAGATTTGTAAAAGCTTCCGTCGTAATGCGATATGCAATTAATGCGGTGCTTTCGCCGGGTCCCCCGCTTGTCATCGCGTAGACAACGTCAAACGAGGTAATTCTCCACATCGTAAAAAATATGCTTAACACCAAGATATTTTTCGAAATTAGAGGTAACGTTATCGTGAAAAACGATCGGATCGCCCCTGCGCCATCGATTTTGGCCGCTTCATATATATCGGAGGAAATAAACTGAAGACCTGCAAGAATGAGGATCGCAAAGAAGGGCAGGTCTTTCCATAAATCTACAGCAATAACCGCATTGCTTGCTGTAGTCGCATGGATGAGCCAATCCAATTTGAACGACGGGTTAAACCAACGGATAAAATCGTTTACCAAGCCGTATTCGTTATTGAAAGCCCACTTCGAAGCCATCGCAACGACCACCATCGGCATCGCCCAAGGTAGCAGCACGATCGTTCGAAGCACTTTTTGCCCGGCAAATTTCATATTTAATATGAGTGCCAGCGCAATGCCAAGCACGAGATGCCCGATCATGGATCCGACAACGAAAATGACCGTAAATTTAATGGATGTAATCATTTTCGAATCTTGAAATATATTCAGATAGTTTTGAAACCCGATAAACTCGTTAATTCCCCGCAGTAATTTCACGTCGTATAAACTAATACGAAATGTTTCTATAATCGGATAGACCGTTGTAAAAACCCGGATTAATAACGCCGGAAGAACAAGGATCCACGCGATGGTAAGATATTTTTTGTTTTCATACATATTAACGCGCCTTTCTTGTCGTTAAGATAAAATCGGTTCAAACGATTTTCCTTATTTATACTTCTCGACTGCCTCTTGGGCCTTTGTACAGAACTCGTCCAGTGTGATTTGATCTTGAATATAATTTTGGAAGAGGGTTCCCATTTCAGAAATAAACTCCATCGTTTGCGGAAGCATTGGACGGCCATGAATTTCGTTAGTCGCTTGAATTTCCGTATAAATATCCTTAACATCGCCGCTAACCGCTTCATTACTTGCAACGTCAGCCCTTGCAGGGTATCTTTCGAAATTTTTCCAACCACTTAGCTCACCATCTTCACCCGCCGCATACTTCAGGAACTTGATTGCAGCTTCCTTATTTTTCGAAGACGAATTCAGGACATAACTCCAGGAGTCCGTGAATATGCTTCTTTTTGCAAACCTCGGCATATTGATCATATGGATTTGGTCCATGCCGTAACGGTTTGCTTCCTTATAATCGTTGCCGGTTCCCCACATAAAGACCATCGCGTATTTGCCGTCGATAAATTTTTGGTTCATTTGCTCGTATTTATCAGCAATCTGGTCGATAGGCGTTACTTTCCAGGTATTGGCCATATCGTACATAAACTTTATTGCCTTTCGGCTGCCTTCATTGGTCCAGTCAAAATAATCTCCGCCAAAAAGGTTTACAAAAGTGGCAATTTCGTTAAACACATATGTCTTTTCCCAGGAACCGCCATAGCCAAACTGACCATCCTTGGTAGACGCTTTCATAAAGTTGATGAAATCTTCTTCGGTCTCGATCGACGTCATGCCGGCTGCATCCAGCTTCTTCTGGTCTACCCAAAGTCCAAGATAGCCCGAGTAACTCGGCACGCCGATAATGTCGCCTTTGTCCGAGGTCAACATATCCTCCATGTAACCCTGCGGAAACTGTTCTCTTATGTCGCTAGTTAGTACCGTATCTTGCAGCGGATCGAGCCAACCGGCGTTTTTAAAGGAAGTCGCCATTTCATCGTTAACTTCCAGAATATCGACGGAGCTGTCTCCAGAGGAGAGGATCGTCGAAATTTTTTGTTGGCGGGTATCCGAGTCGGTCGGAGCTGCTACCCATTTAATTTTGACGCCGCTCTTTTCCTGCGCCTCATTTAACCATGCTTCAAAATTCGGATTCGTGGACTGAATGGTGTAGAGTGTAATCTCGTCTTGCTTGCCGGAAGCGGTATCCGTTGTGCCCGAATCGGGAGCCGCATTGTTCGAACCCGAATTTGAGCCTGAGCATCCTGAAAGCAATACGATGAGCGCTGTGACTACTGCGAAAATTGAAGTCTTCGTTTTTTTCATGTTAACCCTCCTTTGTTTGATAGGGTTAGTATACTTGTAGCCGGGCGTTTAAAAGACAACCGCAATTGAACAAAAATGTGGAAGATATTGAACTTGGAATTACGCTGTGGCGGTGGTAAACTTGAAACCAATTATGGAACGAGGGGGATAGGAAAAAAAATGAATGTCCGCAACAGCATACGAAACAAGCTGATTGTATTCCTGCTGATCGCCATTATCCTGCCCATTTCCGCTTCCATTTTTATTTCTTATTTCTATACTAAACATTCTCTTAAAGTAGAAGCCATTCGCGAAAACTCGAACACGCTGCATCAAGGAACAGTGAGCATGATCAATCAGCTCAATCAGATCAACAACATTTCCCTGTACGTCTACAACAATATCCAAGAAGCCAACAGCTTATACGGTATTTTGCTTAGGGGGCAAAGCGATTTCATTGTCGAAAATCAACTGTATTCGGGGCTTCATTCGATCGAACAATCCGCGAAGGATATCCAGCAGGTTTATTTGTATTCCGAATGGGCCAATAAATCGTATTTGCTGATCGACGGCTATTTGAAACGCGAACCGGGGCGCATCGGGCTCGAGGGCCACTACATCCAGCCTAGCGGCAAAATCAACCCTTATTTCGAGCCTCCCCATCCCTCCCACAATTACGGGATGGAGGGTTTTCCTTATAGCCCTACTAATACTGTGCTGACGATTCATCGCCCCGTGTACCGTGCTCCGCTCAAAGAGCGAATCGGGATCCTCTCGATAGACTTTAAGCTGGATGGATTTCGCAGCATCAGCAATATGCTTTATGATAAGGGAAATGAAAACATTTATCTGTTCGACGACAATGGAACAGCCATCTATGCCTCTGAGGAAAACCTTATCGGCCAATCGCCAAAGTACACGTGGCTGGAGCAAGCTTTCCTGCAATCTGCCCCATCCGGCCACTTCGAGTGGAAAGAGACGGGGGGAAATGGGATCGTCCTCTATGAAAAATTCAAACTGATGGGCCGGAATTGGATCATCGTGAAGCAAATCCCGAACGAATACATCTATGAGAATGCATCGCGCGTACTTCAGATTAATATGCTTGTTCTGGTTACGTTTCTCTTTATCGCGATTGCCGCAACCCTTTTTGTATCCGTAAAGCTAACGGCACCCATTAAGAAACTGACGGAATCGATTAAAAAGACCAAACTAGGAAGATTACAGCTAGAGATCGAATCAGACCGCAGTGATGAAGTCGGTTTACTTGGAAATGCAATTAAAAATATGGTCGACATGATCAACAATCTCGTCATGAAGGAGCTTCGTCTCGAGCTAGCGAATAAGGACAATCAATTGAAAGCGCTGCAGGCGCAAATCAACCCGCATTTCATTTACAATACGCTTCAATCGATCGGTTCTATCGCCTTACATAATAATGTGCCTAAGATTTATGAAATGATCGCTTCCCTTGGTCTTATGATGCGTTACAACATGAAAACCGAAGAGACGGTCGTTCCGCTATCCAAAGAACTCGCACACATGAATGCTTACTTGGAGCTGCAGAAGCAGCGATTCAAAGAACGACTTCACTTCCGGATTGAAACCGACGAATCCATACTTGACATTCAGGTACCGAAGATGGTTTTACAGCCCATCGTGGAAAATTGCTTTAAGCACGGATTCACATCTAACATGGAAGCGTTCGAAATCACAATCACGGTCCAGACTGCGGAAGACTTACTTCGAATCAGCATTGCCGACAACGGGACGGGTGCTGCTGAAGAGCGCCTCCAAGTGTTGAAGCGACAGATCGAACGGGAAGCAACCGATACCGCCTCGGAAGGCTCCATCGGTCTCATCAATGTCGTATCCCGTCTTCGTTTATATTTCGATGCCGAAGTGCGCGTTTCCATTGCCAATCTTAAGCCATCAGGCTTCTCGGTCATGATCGACATCCCTTTTCGAAAGGAAGCGTAAATCTCATATGAAAGTGTTAATCGTGGATGATGAAGAAGATGTAAGAGATTCGATTCGGCTGCTCGTAGACTGGGACGAGCTTCAAATTACGACCATATTGGAAGCTTCGGATGGTTCTTCGGCAATTGCATTGATCCAGAGCGAAAAGCCGGAAATTATATTTACCGACATGAAAATGCCTAATGTCGACGGCATAGGCCTTTTGCAGTGGATCGAGATCGAAGCCCCTACGACCAAAACGATCGTCATCAGCGGTTATGACGATTATACGTACATTCGCAAAACGATGAAGCACGGCGGCCTCGATTATTTGCTTAAGCCGATCAACCGCGGAGAGCTGCTCGAATCGCTTCGAAATGCCGTGAAGTCCTGGCATCAAGAGGAGGAGGAGCGCCAGCTCGATATTAAGAAAAACGTGGAGATCAACCAAACAAGGAACATCTATTGGGATAAGGTTCTGTCCAAAGTCGTTTCCCAGCCGGGTTACTATCGTACCGTCGAAGGCGAACTGGGCGACGATTTCGGCTGGTCAACCGTTCGCGAGTGTCAGCTTGCCATGCTGCTGACCGATCCCTTGCCGCGGATCATTTTGCAGAAATTCGGGAAAAACCTCGATTTGCTCTTTTTTTTGATGACCAATATTTGCAACGAAATCATCGGCTCCCGAAGAAATGGTTACGCCTTCAAGCATACGGATCCGAATTACGGCATAATCCTGCTTATTACGGGCGAAAACTCCGAGCTTTCCAGAAAGCTGAACGAGATGAATGACGCTTTTCTTCGCATTCTCGGCGCTCATTTTTATTTTGCATGCAGCACGAACGAAGCTTTTCCGGACAAAATCCACATCGGCTTCGAGAAGGCATTGCAGACTGCTCGTTCAATTTCATTCCTTCAAGGAAATGCTTGGGTGTTCCGCTACTCCGATGCCAATCGTCCAAGGGAAAAACGGGTCGAGCTTGCTGATTACAGCGATCGGATTTCAATAGCCGTCTACAGCGGCGATATTCACCAGATCGAAGCGTCTATCGGAAAGTGGATGCAGGCTGTCAGCCAGCTGCAAGCCGTGACTTGGGATCATTTGAAATATTGGCGGTATGAATTTGAACTGCTGCGGAACCATCTTCTGCAATACAAGGATTACCCTGTCCACGATCACGGCGGCCAAACTTCCCACGGACTGTTTCCGATTGACCTAAACGGAAGACTTTCCCTGGAGTATTGGCAGAAGGAATGGACGGAAGAATTCGGACGTATTGCAGGTATTTTGAAAAATACGCAGCACAAGGAACACAATGTCATCTATCAAGTGAAGCAGTTTATCGATGCCAATTACAAGCAAAATTTGTCGCTGCAAGACATCGCAAGCCGATTCTTCATTAGCCGCGAGTATGTCTCACGCAGGTTTAAACAAGAATTCGGGATAAATATTTCCGAATATATGGAGAAGGTCAGGATCGATAATGCCAAAATTTTGTTGTCGAACGAGAAGTATCTGATCTCGACAATCGCGGAAATGGTTGGCTATCAGGATGGAAGGTATTTCAGTAAAATTTTCGGCAAGTTGACAGGCAAGACACCGAGGGAGTATCGAAAAAATAATGGCCTTGAATAAATCATTCATTTTAAGTATGTATTAAACCTTTCACCAAACGAAACCATCATGCATCCGCTTGAATATAGAAAAGTCCCGCGAAATATTCATCGGGACGTTCTAGGACATTGACATGCCGGAACACGGAGATGACGTTGCTATCGTCGAAGCGGTTCCCCGATTTATGCGGACCATAATATGTGATATTATCAAACCTCTGTAAGACGGGTAAGTCTTCCAAATGGAAGTCCTTTTTTGTGGGGAAATTTTGAAATAGAAAGCGCTTCTCGTACAGCTAATTTCCCAACCTTCAAAACATGTCCTCCTCTCAACACCCTCTGAATATCCAACAAGTAATGAACAACGATCGTCTATTATGATTTCACAAAAACCCGATCTAATGCGATCGGGTTTTATAACAATTTATATGGAAGGGATGAAGGGATGGGATTTGGCCCCTTACCTTAACTCGCCTCCATTTTGACTGTAATTGCTGTAGACAACCGGATTGAGCGGACTTGCCGCTAAATCTCCGACTTGGCAGCCAGGCAGCCAGGTTTGCAAATCGCTTTTGCGAGAATTGCTGTCCGGTTCCGCAACCTTAGTTCCGTCAGCATAATAGATAATGGTAATTACTTCACGCATCACGTCCGTGGGATTCCCTGGAGCCGAGTGCAGAGTCCAGCCTGCGTGGAACGTGGCGTCGCCTGCAGCCATTGCCCCGTAATTCACTTGTGTCAAGCCTTTTCCTTCGATATAGGCCTTCAGCGTCCGATGCGATTCATCCGAAATGAGCTCCCTGCTTAAGAACCCATTCCGATGGGATTCAGAAGCAAAAGTCATGGACCCTACCTCCTCTGAGATAGGAACGAGCAGCATCCATAACGTAATTGTTTTGTCCGTATCGAGCGGCCAATAGATTTGATCCTGATGCCAAGGCGTGTGTCCTCCGCCCGGTTCTTTATATAAGGCTTGATCATGATAGATCCGAACGGCGTCCACTCCCATGAGGTCTGCAGCAATTTTGGCAAAGCGTTCAGCTAAAACAAATCGTGCTAGCTTTTCATTCCTTTTCCATACGTTACCGATTTGAATAAATGCTTTGCCGTAGGTATCCCTTTCCTCCATTGGTTTATCGTGGTAGTTCAACTTCCTCACCAGTTCACTCATAATAGTCCTATAAGCCGCGATTACTTCTTCCGTTGCTACGTTCCGAAGCAGGATATGTCCGTTCTTGCCATAATCGGCTATTTGACTATTCGTCAGTTCAAAATTTCGATCGATTCGAGGCAGTTTTTCATCGTCAACGGTTTCCATGTATAACATCTCCTGTCTGCAATTTCACGTTCCTTGCTCGTTCTATTGTAGGGTCATTCCGTCATTAAATTCTTTGTGGGAACTGACCGATTTATTGTCAAAAATGACTGTTTACTTTAGAATTGCTGTAGCAGTATAGAGGTTGGACTTCTTTCAAAAGAGAGGACTATCATGCTAACATTAACCGAATTGCTGGATAACTCGCCTGTTCTTCCATATATAAGGGAAAGCGATTTCGCCGTGCGCTTGCCTTGGTTTATGCATGAAAGAAGACTGCTTGACTACTTGCTGATCTATATTCAAGAAGGTACGCTTAGAGTGACGGAAGAAGGCGTCGCAACGGATTACCAAGCTGGTGAATTCTGCCTGCTGCAACCTGGTACGCTGCATATGCTCGAAGGGCTGACGCACACGATCACGCCATTTGCCCATTTGGATTTTTTCTATCATTCGCAGCGCAAGGAAAGCTTTCCTACCAAGGCGGGACAAACGGATTTAACGGCTTATCTCCATCTGCTTCAGCCTCGCATAAACGACTTGTCAGGATTGCGTATTCCTAGCCGGTTCAAGCCTCGCGATCCGTTTCGCTTCAAGGATACCATGCTTAGAATGGTTGAATGCTGGAACCGGCACGACCCCTTAAACCGTTTAGAAGCGCAAAGCTGCGCAACCGAACTCATTATCATGCTGCTTCAGGATCATGCTGAACGAAGCTTGAATACGGCAACGTCTGACACTTCATTAAAGTGGATGACTGCATACCTTCATATGCATTTAGCCGAATCGATTACCATTGAAGAGATGGCCAGCCGAGCCAATCTTTCCCCGTCAAGGTTCAGAACGGTATTCAAGCAGCAATTCGGTCAACCGCCGCATCAATATTTATTGCAGCTTAGGCTTCGACATGCTTGCGAGCTGCTGCTGCAAACGAAATATCCGCTTCACACCATAGCCGAATATTGCGGGTTTGCCGACCTGCATCATTTCTCAAAAATTTTTCGCAAGCATATTGGTGATGCCCCCGGCGCTTATCGCAAAGCACGTCAGCAGGCCATAATATTTCTCTAAGTCAATCGCGTACACCGATCGTAATATCGTCAAAACAAAAAGACCCGCTCCTGTTTAAACAGGAAACAGGTCTTTTTTTGTACATGACTGAGTATTCTTCCCTCCTGATGGGGCGAATAATAACCGACTTCAATCATTCTTCCTATCCTCCGTATAATTCATCAAACCTTATCATATGGCAACATTTGTCTATGCTAGAATAATCCTGTAAGAGAGATTCGAAAAATACTAGATAGGAGATGAGTTTAATGAAAGCTAGCCATACCATGCTTCGTTTGTTCCTAGCTTCAGCTTTAAGCTTCAGCGTTCTATTCTCCAGTATCAGTTATGCGCCGCAGGCTCATGCAGAAGGTCCGAACGATCCGGCACCCGAAATCCTGCATGTCGGCACTGCTAACGGAAAGAAGGTGCTTTTCGATAATACGCACGGTCAAACGGCAGGTGCAGCGGATTGGGTCATTGATGGCGCGTTCTCCGATTTCGGGAATGCTTTGGCCAATGAGGGCTATGATGTCAAAGAGCTGCGTAAATCAACTCCAATCGTCCTTAGCGACCTATCCTCTTATGACGTCTTCGTAGTTGGAGAAGCGAATATCCCATACAAAGCGACGGAACAAGCAGCTATGCTCCAATATGTGCAGAATGGCGGCAGTATTTTTTTTATAGCGGATCATTATAATGCGGACCGGAACAAGAACCGGTGGGATTCCTCCGAGGTGTTTAACGGCTATCGCCGCGGCGCTTGGGCGAATCCTGCACTAGGCATGTCCACGGAAGAAAGCAATTCCGCAGCGATGAGCGGCGTGGTCAGCTCCGATTGGCTGGCATCCAATTTCGGAGTCCGCTTCAGGTACAATGCCATTGGCGATTTAACGGCTAACCAGATTGTAGCTCCATCGCAAGCCTTCAATATTACAGCCGGCGTATCTACAGTAGCCATGCATGCAGGATCCACACTAGCTATTATCGATCCTAACAAGGCAAAAGGGATTGTATACCTGCCTGCCACCTCCGCAAAATGGAGCAATGCTGTCGATCAAGGCGTATATGCCGGAGGCGGAACCGCCGAAGGTCCTTATGCTGCTATATCCAAAGTAGGCGCAGGCAAAGCTGCCTTCATCGGTGATTCTTCTCCGGTAGAGGACGCGACTCCGAAGTACAATAGAGAAGAAACAGGCGGCACCAAAACAACCTACGCCGGCTTTTCAGAACAAAATGACGCGACTCTCCTAGTCAATACCGTGAACTGGCTTTCAATGAAGGAAAGCTATACGAGCTTAAATCAAGTCAGCGGCCTTACGCTTGACCAAGCTACACCGCTTCTGGCTATAGAAAATCCGCAGACGTCCACCGAACCGCAAAGCGAGCCTTGGGCTGCTCCGGCCGCAGGCTACAAATGGTATGATCCCTCAACGTTCAAAGCAGGTTCATACGGCTACGGCACTTCAGGCGGTGGGGGCGGAACTTCAGGGATCTTCTTCTCTGAATATATAGAAGGCAGCAGCAACAACAAAGCGGTTGAAATTTACAACGGCACGGGAGCAAGCGTTAATTTGACCGGATATTCCGTAAGCTTATCGAACACCGGAACGGCTATTAATTTAAGCGGAACATTAGCGAATGGCGATGTTTACGTGATAGCGAATTCAAGTGCGGCTGCCGGTATTTTGTCGCAAGCAGACCTGCAATCTAGCAATTTAAGCTTTAATGGCGATGATTCCGTCACGTTGGTTAAAAATGGTTCCAGCCTCGATGTCATCGGCAGCGCAGGTACTGCATTTGGTACCGATAAAACGCTTGTCCGTAAAGGAACGATTACTTCCGGTATAACCACTTACAATGCATCACAGTGGGATGCTTATGCGATTAATACGATTTCTAACCTCGGCAGTCATACGGTTACGGCGTCCAATCAACCGCCTCTCGTGGCGAATCCGATTGCCAATAAAAGCGCTGCGCCAGGCGGCAGTTCGTTGATCATTGATGCAACGAATACGTTCAGCGATCCTAATGGAAATGCGCTCAACTTAACGGCTGTTTCGAGCAGCACTTCGATTGCAACCGTTAGTGTTTCCGGCAAGCAGCTTACCATTAACCCGCTGGCGGCAGGCACAGCTGCCATTACGGTTACTGCAGCGGACGGGAACGGCGGCTCTGTAAGTACAACCTTTACGGTCACCGTTACCGCAACAGCTGTTGTGGTTCTAAATGAAGCATTCGAGAGCGGCAGCAAGGGTTCTTACACAGCAGGTAATGTCACTCTGGCGACAGGCTCATGGTATATGGATAACGCATTAATCGGTAATCTGAGCACGGATAAGAAAAACGGGCTGCAGGCTGCCCGTATTAAAGCAGCAGGCTCCATCTCGATGAACTTCAATGCTGCCGGTGCGAAAACGGTGAAAATAAGCCACGCAAACTTCGGCACAGATACTGGCGCTACGTGGAAGCTGCAGAAATCCATAGACAGCGGCTCGAGCTGGACCGATGTGACGGGAACCTTTGCAAGCACCTCTACCCTAGCTGTTCAGAGCATAACCGTAAACGAGACTGCCAGCGTTCGCTTCCGCATACTCGTGTCCGGCACAACCGGCAGTCGTATCAATATCGATGATGTCCAAATCTCCAACTAACGTAACAGGCTGCCGAGAACTCTCGGCAGCCTGTTTTTTAAAATATCAAAATGATTAATATAATCTTAGCCAACTATCACGCTAAACTGCCCGTTAGCATTCGTAAGAAAAACACATCGTACCAAGGGAGCTTAATAAAAAGAGCAGGCCACCGCAGCGCCTACCAAGGGAATTTAATGAAGGAAGGGTATATGATCAATATTCATTAATGATATTTGACGGACTGCCTCACTGTTTTTATTTAAAGGCTCTGTTATTCTTGATTGTTGATTTTCGTGCAATAGGAAAAACCGCCCATTTTACTGAGCGGTTAATTCTGAACTACCGGTGTAGTTATGTGTTTTATTGTGCTTATTGGTTGCCCTGCTCGGCTTCCGCCTCTATGTTCGTGAACCAGAACGTATTACTGGTCTCATTATCACATCCGGTTAGCTTGTAATGGGAGCCGAACTCCTTGTTCTCCTCGAGCTCAATACCCTTGCACACCGTGTTCGGACGACCTGCATCGCTGCCAAACCCGTCCCTCGAGTTGTCGTACGTATACGCAATCGCCTCAGCCCCATCATAGATCAGCTCATAGAAGATCGGGTCACCCTCAACCGTATACTGCGTAATACGCACCTGATTCGGCACGCCCACGTCGAGATTCGCCAGAAACAGCTTCCACTTGTCGAGATTGTACATCTTCCCGTGAACGTTCACGACATCGCCATTCGCCGCTGCTTGGTCAGCATCATAAGGGTCAGACACAGCGGGGAACGCTTTCGGCTTCGCTGGCGGCGCAACCGTCTCCCCCGGTGCAGGAGCAGTGGAAGGATTGGTCGTATTGTCACTAGGTCTGCCCGACTTCTCACTGCAGCCCGATAGCAGCACCAATGCAGCCGCTAATGTTAACACCCATTTGATCATGAATTATCACCTCACATATAAGAACGTTACAGCGAGTACGATTGTTTCAGTAGCACATGCGCTGTTGTTTCTGCAGCTGCCGTCGTGTTGTATTGAGTTAACGTTCCCAGTTAGCTTAATAATTGGTCATCATATTTCTCACTTTAAAACTTTTCCACCCGAGAAATTCCAAGCGGTTTCCAAATGGATCGTTTACATAAAAACGCTTAACACCTTCATCTTCGCGTACAACATCGTCGGTTACTTCAATGCTATTAAGAATTAGATGATCACGTAACGCATCGATATTTTGAACATGAAAAGCGGGATGAGCGATTCTGGTTATATGACGACCCCGATTTGCAAGGGACTTGAAGACCGCATCATTTATGGTGTTAGTTCGCACCGAAGATTTCAACCGACACAAGGGTTATTTCCCAAATGGAAATTCACATATGATGCCGACCGGAACTTGTATAGTTGTCCCCAGCAACAAGAATTGCCTTACCGAACGACAGACCGATACGGATACCGACACTATGCTTCGGATCCAAAGATCTGTGCAGCATGCCCCATGCTAGAAAAGTGTACGCGCTCACGCAAAAAGCGTAAGATCGTCACCCGGCACATCTGGGAGGACAGTAAAGAGAAAGTACGATTAAACCGCCTAAGCAAGTCGGGCAAAAGATTGTACCGAAAACGAAAAGAAACGATTGAGCGAAGCTTCGCGGATGCTAAACAGCTCCACGGGTTTCGCTATTGCCGGTTGCGCGGGTTAAACAACGTAATGGAACAAGCGTTGATGACCGCCGCCGTGCAGAACATGAAGAAGATCACCCTCCACTTGGAACGGAGGGGTAAGGGGTTTAAACCCTCTGTTTCTCACGAAAAGAGAACATAAAAAACAAAAGAGAAACCCGTCGTTTTGAAAAAACGTGGGTTTCTCCACAAGCTGAGGCTACCCATTAATTAAGGGTAGCCCTGAAGGTCTTTGTTTATTTCATTAGTTTAATAACGATGTCTCTCAGGACTAAACTTTCATCCAGTTTTCCTATGAAGAATCTATGTTTACATAGACTCACTCACTATACATATTAATTAAATTGCTGGCTCGGTTGCTGTTATTACAATGCTTACATCGTTTTTAGAAATTACAGTACCACCTGCCGTTTCTTGATATACCCCTACTTGAGAAGTACCACCTGGTGCATATTTTTTATAATATAGTATTCCGTTAGAATTAACTCCGACTTGATAGTTGGTCAAGTAGGCGGTTGTTTTAGCTGGTATTTCTTGTTCCACACCATATTGTTGCCCTTTAGTCCATGTTTTAGCACGATCAACACCGATATTATACTCTAATGTAATTCCGGCAAGGAAACCATTTCCAACTGTTGAAGATCCGCTAATGCTTGAATTCACACTCCAAGTGACTTCTGTTGTTGATTGTTGAGTGTAAGTAACTTTTGAGATAGTTGAAAGACCATTTACAACACGAAAGATCCCTGCATTTCTATATTTCCAATTTCGTGTTGCGCCATTTGGGTCATAACGATCAAAAGCGTATATATACCCATCATTTGGAACAGCTAATGCAGATATTCCATCACTAGTTGTAACTCTTTCGGATAGCGGGATAACTTTAACAGTATTACCATTCATATCTGTTTCCCAAGCCTGTACCTTTGGAAGTTGATACTCACTTGCTTTTACTTGGGTTTCAACTTTGTCCTTAACATATTGAGGAATCGGTTTTTCAGCGTACACTGAACTTGCTAGAGTGAATGTTAGTGATAAAACACTGAAAGCTGTAAAGATTTTCATACGTTTTTTCATTACTAAAATCTCCCGTCTATACTCAATTTATGTTAAAAAGTAACATAATGGTATATTATAGGATGATAGATTCGTTGTCAACTAATGACTATTTGCCTACTTTTTGGATTCTAGCGCTGTCATTAGCCCCCTAATTGCACTTTTTGTTATGTCAAGGTTGGTTTTTTTTGATGTATTCTGCATTACTGTAATTACTAGATTTCTGTATGTCAAAGTAGCTAGATCTGTATTATCGGATAGTTCCTCACTGGTATTATCATATCCAGTTGGGATATCCCAAGAAACTAGCTCCTTACCCATATCAGTATTAGTGAAAGCTAAACGAATATGAATTTGAGAGGATTGGTCTTTATTCTCAAAAATGAAGAGTTGTTGTACAGGACGTTGATCATTCAATGATCCACTTACAGTAAGAGTATCCTTTTTGCCAAACGTAAGTTCTTTTTCAATAATAAATATACTCGGTATTAAGGGATAATTTTTTATCTCGTATCCAGGTATTACAATATCTTCCGCCAACTGATTTGTTAATTCAACAAACTGTTCATATGAGTAGAGACTGTTAGTTTTATTATTAGAATCTACTTGTTCATTTGACACTGCAGGACTATTAGATATATCTTTTTCCGATATGGGTTCATTAAAATCACAGCCTGAAATTAATGCTATTCCCAGAACAAGTGTACCGAATGTAATTTTCGTTTTCAAAATTAAAACACTCCTTCAAATTCTTTTATGTATGTCCTTCTATAACTCTTGTTAAATCCAATAAAAGCTGTTAGGGAGTTGAGACAAAAAATATATTGTGAGTATAGGTAATGAATGAAATGAACATTATTTGATTATCATCTTACCACAATATAACTGTACCGTCTAAACATTACTTAAGTAACAATATTTTCTAAATCTAAAGTCCTAGGCTATCACTTGTTTCTCTAATTCCTTGTTGTAAAGCAAAATGGTTGTAATTGTCGCCTCTTTCACTCGTTGATGATATTCATACTAAAGTGTCAGAGCGCAGCTGCGAGTGCCCGGCGGCAATTATCTCCCCCGCCCGCTGAAGCCCTCAAAACAGAAAATTACCCAAATCGAGTTTATTAAACGTCGTGAAATATAATGAATATTTTCATGATCGAATGGGCATTTTTGAGCTAATGGAGGGAAAACAATGAATACAGTATGGAAAGGTGCGATCAGCTTCGGTCTCGTCCATATCCCGGTTAAAATGCACTCCGCCACCGAGGATCACGATATCCACTTTCGGACGCTACATAAATCCTGCAGCACTCCGATTTCGATGACTCGAACTTGCCCGCGTTGTGATGTCAAAGTCGATTCAGCAGACACGGTAAAGGGTTACGAATACGAAAGTAGCAAGTTCGTGCTGTTTAGCGAGGAAGAAATTGAGGCCATTAAGCCAGAATCGGCCCGGGTCATTCAGATTTTAAGTTTTGCCGATCTCCCGCAAATCGACCCGATCTATTTCGACAAGCCCAGGACTAGTTATCTAGTCCTTTTTATTTTAAAAAGGGGAGAGTATTGTCGAGTGTCAAAAAAGGAGAATAAAAACAGAAATTAAAAAATGCAGGTGACAAGAAAATTATTTCATTAATAGCCGCGTTTCGTGACTTTTTCCGTTATCGAATAAAATTCTTGTTTCACGACACGCAAATGCACCACAACCAGAATACTAGGGCGCAATCGCCTTGGCATATTTGCGTTGTCAGTTCCGATCCGGAAATCCATGGAATCTGGCTGTTGACGGGGATGATGTTCTTCGGGGGTGTCGGACGGGCTAATGCGGCGGCTGGAGGTGAAGAGCGCATCACAGTGAGCTGGTTCGTGCCGGGAGCGGACTTGGAGCTCTATCTGACGATCGTGACGCTTCAGGCGGCGCAGCTGGCCGACATATACGTTCGTTGGCGTATCACCTAGCACGATCGGCTACTAGTGACGCTGATGGTCGGCGGAGAGGAAAGATGAATTCGTCAGTATCTTCACAGCCTTGTGGTGCAACCAGTTGCACATGATCGACTCCGTCAAAAATGAATGACATAACACTTCCCCTTATGTTTCGTCAAATGAAATTTAGTTTTATCTAATAAATCCATACTATAAAATTATCCATAAAAAGTTCAGATAATTTAGTGAGGAAGTGTTACGTTATCCTGCCCGTTCGTATTATGAGGTCACCAGATCTTTCTGGTGGACCTCATTTTTGTGTGGTCGTAAGATAGCGGTAGCCGGGGATCGAACGTTTCTGCCCGTGGGAGCTGGATCCCGAGAGCTATTCAGTTCATACCCCCTATTTGTTAAACCATGATTAGGCTGGTTGGGACAATGATCCCGAATCACATGCGATAATGTGGAAGACAAGAAGGCTAGGGGTTGCCGGTGAAAATAATATAAGGAGTGGTTTAATGAACCCTGTAATTGGATTGGATGTATCTAAAGGAGAGAGTCATGCGCAAGCTTTTTCAGATCGCGGTGCGCCCTACGGCAAGACCTATCGTTTTGAGCATAACCTAGAAGGACTTGCATCCTTTCTCCGTTATGTTCAAGACCTGGAATCCTTTACTGGACAGCGCCCGGCCGTTGTTTTGGAAGCGACAGGCCACTATCATAGCCCCGTTGTTCAGTTTCTAGACGAGCATCAGTATCTGTATATCATAATAAATCCGTTAATCTCACACCAAGCGAAAAAGACTAATTTACGCAAGGTGAAAACGGATGTTGCTGACGCGTACCAGTTAGGGGAATTGTTCTACAAAGAAGAGCTCGAGCCTTACAAAAAACGTGGTCAGTATCTTATGAATCTGCGTTACCTGACACGCCAATATGAGTCATTGACGGGGATGTATGTTCAGGCAAAGCTACAATTCCAGGCTGTGCTGGATCAGGTTTTTCCAGAGTATCGTGGCGTGTTTGGCGACCTTTATTCGAAGGTGTCTCTTCGTTTCCTGGCTCTATATCCAACATCCCAATCGGTGCTAGCGATGTCAGAGGAAACCGTTACAACCAACATTCAGCGGCTTGTTGGGCATGTCACTACCAATCGATGGTCGCTGGAAAAGACACAGATACTACTAGCAGCAGCAAAGCGAAATCCCTTCAGGAAGACAGCTTTTCCGAGTCATTTAATCTCGCTCGAGCTGCTCATTAATTTGCTACTTCAATACCAAGAGCATCTAGCGAAACTTGATAAATCGATAGAGGCTCTGGCTGAAGAATTAATGGAGTACGATCTAATCCAATCGATACCCGGCATTGGCACCAAAATTGCTGCAACAATTTTAGCTGAGATCGGGGAAATTGATCGGTTCGATCATGCAAAGAAACTGGTTGCGTTTGCTGGTATTGATCCTAGCGTGTTTTCTTCCGGCAAGTTTTCAGCAACCCGAAATAAAATCACAAAACGCGGTTCTAGGAGGCTCCGGACAGCCTTATATCAAGCTGTAAGATGTGGACTGAAAGGCTCACGTAACAAGAGAATAAGAGATTATTACGACAAAAAGCGAGCAGACGGCAAACTATTTAAAGTAGCTGTAATCGCTTGTGTTAACAGACTGATCCACTGGATATACGCGATTTTAACGAAGAAAGAACCTTTCTGCCTAGACTGATTAAGCAATGTTTAGACATCGAGGAAAACCTTCCCAATTTCTATGGGACGGTTATTTGTCATGCACTTTTATCAGTATAACAACCTTCATTGCATTCATTAATAATTAAATATTGACAAGCTATTAGCTGGAATAGCGTAATGAAGCAGCCGATCATTGTGGTCGGCTGCTTCCGTGTTTTTATTGAACTATCGTTCTCGATAGTTGAATGAAATTGTAGCTTCATACTAGCTTCTCATAAGTCACTATGCCATATTATTCCTCGAAAATAATGACCATTTTCTTACTTCCCATATATTCTACAGAAGTATTTAACTGCTCCGCCACAAATCGTACTGGGACGAACGCGCTGCCGTTCTTCAGAAGTAAAGGAGCGTCTTGCATCACCGTTTGCTGGCTCACCTTGACCTGCCTGTTCCCCACAATCCAACGAATTGTTTTACTTTCCTTTTGAATCGTCACCTCTTTGGTAGTCTGGTTCCAGTTCACGGTTGCCCCAAGCTTCTCGGAGATGAAACGAATCGGCACATAGGTACGACCCGATAGCATAAATGGCGCTGCAGAAATTTGGTAAGGGCTGTCCCCCACATAGGCAGTATGGCTGCCTATGACCAAACGCTGTGTCTTATGCTGAGTACCGTAGTAACGATCCGCATTCACTTTATAGAATAATTTGTTTGTTTTGCTGCCTTGGCTTAAATCCAAGTAGTTGTCGCTCAAGTGCAGTTCGTAGCGTTCCGCACCCGTATCCCAATGGAAACCAAATTCAATGTGTTGAATCGGCTCCAAATCCCACACCCGATTGTTGTTCAAATCTAGAGTTCCAAGAAACTTCAAATTTTTTAACGGTTCTAAATTCCACACTCGATTGTTGCTCAAGTAGAGGGAACTCAGCTTGTTCAAATGGGTTAACGGTTCTAAAGCTTTAATCTTGTTGGATGATAAATCTAATCCAGACAAGCTAGTTAATTTCGCTAAAGGAGCAAGACTCTCGATATTATTGTTACTGGCAGAGAGCCACCCGAGATTGTAAAATCCTTCTAGTGGCTTAAGATCAGAAACCTGGTTGCCGTCAATCGCGAGTTGGATCAAACTTTTGGGTAGCATTCGAAGCTGAGAAAGATCCCTGATTTTATTGTTAGATACGTTAAGATATTCCAGCTCATTTATATTGCTAAGTGGTGCTATGTCTTCTATTGCATTGTGATCAGCTTCCAACTCGTTTAGATGGGGCAGCTGTTTCACTAAGTATAGCGATGAAATCTGATTATAGCTAATTGATAGATATTTGATCTCCTTCAGAAGTGACAATTCTTCGATTGATGTGATTTTATTTCCTTTGAGGCTGAGAGTATGAATCTTTGAAAGTTTCTTAAGCGGTGTAAGATCCGTAATTTCATTCCCATTTAAACTAAGTTGTGTGATATTGACGGCATACTCCAAACCCCGCAGATCCTTAATTCCTCTACCGTCCAAATATACGACGGTAAGAGATTCTAAATCCGCTTTAGTAAGCGGTTCATCGTCTTTTTTACCTAACCACGATTTAATCGCTTGTTCTAAATTAGGATCCTGGAAAACTACAGCCTGTTGGTTAGAAGCCTCCATGTAAGCTTGTCCTGGAAAACCTAAACATAGGATGAAAATAATTAAAAATCCAGCGATCTGTTTCTTCATTCTGACCATTCCTTCTCACGATGATTGAATATTGTTGACTTGCAGAATAACCGCTACAAACCAGCCAATTTTAATTATAACACCTTAGTTCTTCGTAAAAATAAGAAAAATAATGAAACAGTACCACCATAATTAATATGTATCATTAATATGGAAGTAAAGAAAAGGGAACTCAGAATTCAACTACCTCTTGACGGCTGATTGGAACCACTTGTAAGCAAGAGCTAGATTAACCTGCCCGTTAGCTTAATGATATGAGCAGGCCACCGCTGTGCCTGCTCATCTATGTGTGTTATTCAACTATCGCACCCGTTAGCGTAGTAAAGTCGTGTTATTGCAGTTGACTGCTATCTTCGCCACCTAACGGTTCAAACGCTGCTAAAAGCTTCTGTGCCATTATCTCGTCCCCATTGTAATAAAAGACGAGTATTCTGCCCATACCATAAGATCCATTAGGGGGAACAGCACCAGCGGCTGGAAATGGGTCACGTTGTACTTCCTTCCTCTGGTTAACGGTAGGGAAAATGTATATCGTCAAGTTTCCTGGTTCGAGTTGATATAAGTGCCGCTCAGCGCCTTCTCTTTGCAGATCGTATGCACTACGGGATTCAGTTCTTTCTGCATATTGAATTTCTGCATCATCAAGGACAGATAACAAGTGTTCTAATGATACATCTAACGATGCGTCTTTTGAACAACCTACTCCAGTGAAGATGATCGTGACGACGCAAATTGCAAGAATCATCTTTTTTATTGTCTTTTCCTCCCTTCTACACAAAAATGCAATTCTTGGCCCCTTATCATTCCTTTAACAGAAACAGACGGATACAGACAAATATTTGTTCCTCTAATCTGCCCGTTAGCTTAATACCTTCTCGTAACATTCCCGTATTCACGGCGTCCCACCGACTTAAGGCTTTATATGTATTATTAATATTGAAAACTAATTGCCGGGCAGTTGGATGCCACGCCAGCCGCTTACATCGCATTGGCCATATTCATTATCACCCACAGCAACCACCGTGCCGTCAGATTTAAGCCCGAGAGTATGAGCGCACCCCGCCGCAACCGCCACAATATCGCGCCAGCCACTTACATTGCATTGGCCATGCTCATTCCTACCCACAGCCACCACCGTTCCGTCCGATTTAAGCCCGATTGTATGATTACTACCCGCCGCTATCGCCACAATACCGCGCCAGCCGCTTACATCGCATTGGTCATGCTTATTCCAACCCACAGCCGCCACCGTGCCGTCAGATTTAAGCCCGACGGTATGAAGGTAACCCGCCACTGCCGCCACTATGTCGCGCCAGTCGCTTACATTACATTGGCCATACCGATTATTACCCACAATCGTCACCTTGCCGTCCGATTTGAGCCCGACAGTATGCCAGTCACCCGCCGCTACCGCCACAATATCACGCCAGCCGCTTACATTGCATTGGCCTTCATTTTTTCGACCCACAGCCACCACCGTGCCATCCGATTTAAGCCCGACGGTACGACGCCAACCCGCCGCAACCACTACAATATCGTGCCAGTCGTTTACATCACATTGGTCATGCTTATTCCAACCCACAGCCGTCACCATGCCGTTAGATTTAAGACCGATTGTATGAGCATTACCCGTGTTCGTCGCCATATGAACATTACCAGCCGCAACCGCCACAATATCGCGCCAGCCGCTTACATCACATTGGCCATATTTATTATCACCCACAGCCGTCACCGTTCCGTCCGCTTTAAGACCAACGGTATGACGACGACCCGCCGCTATGGTATCTTTAGGCCATCGTTTCACCTTTAACGCCGCTTCAATCGGTGAAGTGTAATCCATGTTTTACCTCCTTGAAAACAAGACCTATTTTATTATCAGGTCATGCTCCTTGCGAACTTCGCAAACACCTCAACATTTTAAATATTTCGCGCATCCATTAAACTATCCTGCCTGTTAGTTGAGTACGGTTCCTTAACCCATCAACACTTAGAAATAACGGCGGTATAGTTCTCGTCGTCGTTCCCCCCGGAGTTGGGCATAAATTTGAGTAGTTGATGCTATCTCGTTCAACTCGGAAGCCTACGAGGAGCTGCGGATTCTCATGGCCAACTGCGACACGGTTGCCAAACGGCTGAACAGCGCCGTTAACCAGATTCATCGCTGGGTAGATATTGTCTTTCCGGAACTTCGTCACGTCTTTAAAATCCTTACCTGCACCAGCGCCATAGCCACGTTAAGGCTGTTTCCTCTCGGAAGGACATTAGCCAGTTAACGAAGGAACAAGTCATTGCCGGCTGGAAGCAATACGTGAAACGCCATGCGGGCGTTCATCGAGCCGAGCAGCTCATTGCCCTGGCTAAACGCAGTGTTGGCGCCACGCAGGCGCTGTACGCCTACAAACTGCACTTGGGTCAACTGCTCGAAAAATACGACTTGGCGCAGCGCCAGCTTGAGCAGATTGAGCACGAGCTTCACTACATCCTGGTGCGTATTACGTACGCCCAGAAGTTGCTTGCCATTCGAGGCGTAAATGCAACGAGCTTAGGTGAAGCCGGTGATCTGAGCGGCTATGCACACGGCAATGCTTTGCTTCGCCATACCGGGCTAAATCTAGCAGAAGCCAGTTCCGGGAAATGGCGTGGAAAGATGGCGCTCAGCAAACGTGGGCACTCTCGTCTCCGACGCTTCCTCTATCTCATGACGATGTACATGGTCATGACCAATCCGGATGTTAGAGCGCTGCACCACTACAATGTCGACGTGAAAAAGCTAAAGAAAATGAAATCTATTATGATTGAGCTGGCGTATCCCGTTAGCACAATGACCTGCTCGGCATTTATGATACGGTTCACCGTTCACCACGCATGAGTTGAAGTATTACGAACACAAAAACCATCCTTCAACTTTTGCGAGGGATGGTCTTATTTTCAAGTATAAATTTAGCGCAGAGGAATATCGAAAGTTTCCTCGCCGACAAGGACCTTTAACATTAATGATTTATCGCTTTCAGCAACGGGTTTTGGAACTTGAAAGTAACCATGCACACGTCCTTCCGTCAGTGAGTCCACAGAAGAACCTGTTTTAAAATCGCTCCCGTCCTTCTCCTCCACCGCTCCAATTCCCTCAAATTCATGTTTACCGTCATAAAGTGCAAAGAACTGAATCAAACCCAGTTGATGACCAAGGGAAACGCTGTCTATTGTATCATTGTTAAGCGTGCCTTCGATATGTAAAAAAATTTCACTGTCGCTTAAAATCTTTCTCCCCACACTATCATCTTTCGGATTTGACGGTTCGATAATGCTGCTAAATTCCGCAGTCTCCAAAGTAAATACAACGGAATCATCATATTTGAATACTTTGCTTTCCTTCAATAGATTTGTAGCTGCTGATTCATTAGGGACTTGATCCTCCAGAGTGCCCTCATTCCCCCCCTTTGTTTCCCCAGAATTCACTTCAAATACTTCGGCATTGGTGCTTGCTGATCCATTCTCCGTTGAGCTTGCATATGCCTGATTACTTGGGAGCGATTTTTCAGTCGTTCCACAGGCTGTTAAAGAAAGTGCCGCAAATGCTGCTGTCAATAACCAAGCATTTCTTTTGTTCATCTTCTTTTTAATCTCCCTCATCTAAGATGTGCCAGTACAAGGCCAATATGATCCATTACCCATTAAGGGAGCAAGTTACACAGCAGTATCAACATTTTTAAACTACACTAATCCGTGCGTTGTGATTCTTTGGTTTGTTTTCTTCTTAAATATCCGCAAACATTGTCCCTTGTTCGAGGAGAACAATGCAATGTCATGTGTAAGCGACGGGTCGGAATATGGAGGGTAACTATAGTTGGCATACAACAACTAACCCCACACCTTTCGAAGAATGTCACCGCCATATAATGTTTCTGTTGGGCGAAGGTACATTGTCCGACAGTATCATGTTTCAACTAACCTCCCTTTAGCTTAACGACAGAAGGAGCAGCTACCGCGGCGGCAAACTGCTCTTGGATTATTGAACTAAAGTTCTCCGTTAGCTCAATGATTCTTAGGAATAACAAAAATTTCTACAATCTCATTTAAACTCACTTGCTGATCATCTTCTAAGGTCAAGAGGTTATCGAAAAGACTTAACGCCTTCCCTCTTACAACCCTTTGATCATTGAGTATTAAGACAACATTATGTTGTTCCTTAACAGAGTAATTTACAAATTTGAGCCTCTCCTCCATGCTAAGAACTCACCTTCTTGTTTAGTATTTCGATAGCAGCTGCCGCTGGGTAAAAACTGCTCCATTATGAGCTTTAACTAACGTTTCCCGTTAGTTCAATAATATCTTCCATTTTAGGTGTTCAAAATTCTTCGATCAACGAAACCCCTTTTGTAATCCGCATTCTACTATCTCGCAAAAAATCACGTGTCCAATCGTCTGGTTGACTTAAATTCCAGCTTCGTTGCATACCGACGAATACGATAATTTCGCGTAGTCGAAGGAAGAGCCCAAGCTGGTTCTTCCAGCCTTCAGGCATTTGACGGCCATCCTCTGTATAGCCTTGTTCGAAATGTTTAATGAAAAGTTCGTACTGCATCTTCCGTTCGGACTTCGAATCTTCTCCGAATACATACAGCAAGTAATAGAGTTGGATTGCAATGTCTTCGGCATACCAACTGTACTGACATTCGTCGAAGTCGAAGAGCGTTATTCCCCCTGATTCATCGACTGTGAAATTTCCCACATTGATATCCCCGTGAATCAAGCCGAAATTATCAGCAGTAACAGGCAGACTAGCCAAATATGCTTTGAGTTCATCAAGGGCAAGAAGAATTGGTTGATGCTCTGACGGTATATAATTTCTGGCCCGCAAGATGTATTCATTACGCTCCCAAATGTGCCTTTTAGCCATAGGTTTGTAACGCTTTGCCAGTTCATGGAGACGGCCGGTCATGCGTCCGCATTGTTCATAAAGTATGGAGTTACCTAGGCATTCTGGGTATCCAATTTTATGACCGGGTGCGTGTTTGAAGGAGGTCACGTAGAAATCCATTATATTTCCCTGGATTCGTTCGAAGTCCTTTCCATCAACTGAAAGTACCGGCTCTGAAACCGACAAACCATTCCCCGAAAGATAACGAATCCATTCTAATTCAGCTGCAAGTCCTTCCGACGTGCGAAGAGTGCCAGGAGTGAAACGGAGAATATATTTCATTTCATCGCGATTGTAGGAATAAATAAAGTTCTGAAAGCCTCCAATGAAAGTCAGCTTCTCAGGGCAGACTCCGAATCGCGCCGCGCCTTCTACTGCATGTTCGTCCAGGAACATTCATTTTATTTTGGGGTCCATGAGTTCTCCTTGGTAATTAAGTCGTGATTGAACAATCGAATAAACTATTTTCCATACTCCGGTTACCTCAATTTAATAAAATGAATGCCTGGTGACATGTGAAAGCCTCACTTTCGAGAAATCTCTATTCCATAGCAATTTTACTAATCCAGCATTTTACAGTCAATGAAAACTGGTTTAACCATTACGTTAACCTGCCAGTTACTTCAATAGAAAAGAGTAGCTGCCACATAGAAAACTCCCCAACTAACGTGTCCCGTTAGCTTAACGCCCAGCTGTACTTCTATTCTAAATACTTAAGATAATCTAGCAAAAAATTCTTAATAACTTATTAAAGATTTATATCGATTCCCTCTAAATATCATATGCTTCTACTTCATGATATTTCAAATCAAACAATATAGGTGGTAAATAGACTGGATTCATCCAAAAATATGATAAGTCGTTACCTAACTGACCCAACATCATAGTACCTGTTTTATTATGCTGTAACATCCATTTCCCACTTGCAACCGCTTTTCCAGCTTTCACTCTTTCCATAGCCTCATGCCATTTAAATTTAGTATCGCTACTTTTTTCTATTTCAATGAGCTTTTGTTCATAAATCAATAATTTATTCTTTTCGATTTCTTCTGTATAGTCAGAATCCCACACCTCTAAAAATTCGAAACCTTGTAACTTAAATTGAATAACTAAATCACGAAATTTATCTGTTACATAAACACTAGTGTTCACTTTCTCAGGTATCTTAAAAATCCACTCATCTTGTAAACAATGTTCATGGAAATATAATGAATTAAATCCCCCAAATCTCCCTGAAGGCATCACATCATATTCTGATCTCGCATAATCAACACAGTCAATTACATTTGTTACATTCACGAGAAACAATTCGTACTCATGTTCAATAGGTAATAACTCTACATAAGGATTTATATATGTTTTCAATATACTTAGTGAAGATTTTGATAAAACAGGTACCGATTTAGTGAAATTAGGAAAATCAATAATTTTTCGTTTTATAGTCGTTTTGAATTTAATAGGTTGCCAATCAACACTATTTTCTCCGTTAAAATTTATTTTCTTTCGGTCTTCTTCACGATTAGACACAATAATAACGATACTTTTATCAGACGATAACAATTCCCAAACCTTCAATATGTTCAACTCCAATTTTATAATCTTCCTAATATTAGTGTCCCATCTAGAAGCTGTTCACGAATTTTATGAATTTGAAAAAGAATCGCTGCTTGATCTCCTTCATAATTTCCAATCAATTCTAGAACATTATCATAATACCTTTTTTGCGTTTAAACCAACGTAAATACAACGATGCTCCCGGTCAATTACTACGCTAAACTGCCCGTTAGTTTAATGATGCACCGTCAGTCTACAACAAGATTCAGTACATAACTTATCTTATGTATTGAAAAAACCAGCCCCCTTAAAGGACTGGTTCGCCGCTGCCATCATTGAACTATCGTTCCCCGTTAGTTCAATCATTTTATCGTAAGAAAATACATTCAAATCGTTCGACTCCTGGGTATTTTTCCCCGAGGCTCATTACCGTGAACCCAAGTTTGTTATAGAACCCAACAGCATCTTTATCAGTTTCAGCTTTCATTTTTACTATGTTTTTGGCTTGCACATATTCATGTATCATCCTTCTCCCAATACCTTTACCGCGATAATCTGGCTTTATAGCGATATGTTTTAGTTCGACTTCACCTATTGACCCATGTATTACGCCAATTAAACCTACTAACTCATCGTTTAAGAACCTTCCATAAAGTCCCCTTGAATCATCTTCAAGATATTTAGTTATTTCTGCATTAACTCTTTCTTCATCTGACCACATGCATTCAGATAATAGCTTGTTAACTACGCTTAAGTCATTAAAATCCTTTAGATTAATCAAGGAAGCCACCGCCCTGTTTAGTTGTTCCTTTAACCATTCTCGAAGTTAGTTGCATTAACCTGCCCGTTAGCGTAATGAAGCAGCCGATCATTGTGGTCGGCTGCTTCCGTGTTTTTATTGAACTATCGTTTCCCGTTAGCGTAACGATTCGCCCGTTATTTACGAGGTTATTGCTATTTGATGGAGGCTTTAGTTGCGTTATACACCTTTTCTGTGAACTCGTCAATTTCATCTCGCGACATACGCAAGCGGCTTTCTGAATCGCCGTATCCGATTTCCGTTTTACCTTCTTCCAGGGCGACCGAACAAACTTGATACTCGCTGTAGAACGCCCAGCTGAACATTTACCAGTATAGAAATCGTATGTTTCTTAATCATTCGAAATCCCCCATTATCAACTGATCTAATGTCGTCCCACCGAGAACCATTTGACATACATTTTCTTCTTTTGGCACAACAAACTCAACAAGCACAGGTCCAGGTGTCTCCAGAGCCTCTTGCCAAATATGGTATGCCTCTGCTTTTGTGCTTGCTCTTAATCCCTTAACTCCGTATGCTTCAGCTAGTTTTACGTAAACGGGACTACCAGCTTGATCAATCTGGCTATAACGACTTTCGTAAAAGATTTCCTGTCGTTGCCTCACCATGCCTAATACTCGATGCCGCGCCTTACATCGCTATCACAACTCTATTTTATTGGTGCAAGCTTAATAATAGAACTTGGTATGGAGACCGACCCCGAGCTTTCTTGGTGAAATCCTGCGAATGAGTCAATATACGTGATTGTTACTTAACTTAAGCTGCCTCTGCCCTCTCCTTCTCCGAAACCAGTTTTTGAAGAAGCGGCCTTGCTGATAGATTAATTATATTTATACATCTCTACTTTAAGAGCAGCTGCTTTTCGACCTACCGAAATCATATAAGCAGCTTCATCACCGTTCAATATTCTACCTTTAATCCATTGATCATTCATAAACTCGCCTTCCTCGATTTGAATGTAGCCGATCTTATCCGTTTCTCCCGATTTCGGAAGAAATTCCACCGAGAACCCGATTCCCGCAAATAGAAACTCATCCTCGCTAATCTCGATAACCAGCCCTCCTGAAACTGGCTTGCCGTCCTCCTGCCGTTTATAGGTAAGCTTTACATCATATTTCGAGAAAGTCAGCAAGCATCCACTGTTATGATGCTGCAGGAAACCGGTCATTTTCCCAGTACCCCGATACCGGTTAATAATACCCATCATATTGCCGAGCAATCTATAGCTTTCGGCGAGAAATGGTCCGGTACCGTTTAAGATGAAGGCCGACATATCGATATTAAGTGCCATCATGATTCCGAAATCCGGCCCGTCTTCATTTGTCGCAGTAGCAAGAAAATCCTCAATACCAAACGGGGCAAAGCATAGTGCATTATGCTTTCCGATGGCGTAAAATACGTTCGTTGCCGACACCATATCTCTTCTTGCTTCCGGAATGAAGAGAGGATTGCCGTCTGCCGTATATTCTTCGCAAACCTCAGCAAAATTAGGTAAATAAATATCAGGCGCATACAGACAGATGGTCGGAGCAGCATGCTTCCATATTTTCATAACCTTCGCAATTGGACCGCCGCTCGGATAAGTTCCAGCCTTCCAAGGGTATTGCTCCAGCCATGCGTTAACAAACATTGGAAGCGGATACGCTTCCGAACCTGATTTGGCAATTTTTTCTATAGCGCAAGCATAGTGATAGGCCATGAAATTTTCAGCGGCTGCTTCACCAAATACCTCTCTCCAGTTCCCGTTATTACTATATAGGGCAGCAAGGCCCGAAGGAATAACCTCTTCAAATTGCTTGTTAGCCTTATCCGAGTAATCTCTATCCGCGCCCAAAAAACCAATTTCGTTCTCGATTTGCATCATAATGACGGTTTGTTCCTCCCCGTCTATTTCCTTCAAATGCTTCATCAGAGAATGAAACGCAGTGGCGTCCGCTTCAACGGCTGCGCCGCATAGCGGTGAAATCGTATCAGATGCCGCTCCGCCCGGATAACGCGCTCTGAAATAGGATTGATAATCCTTTTTCACCCAGGAAGGCGCATAAGTAGATCGACCATTTTTCCACAATCCGAACCATAGCAGGACAAGTCTTACGCCTTCTTCTCTTGCCTGCTCGATAATGCCGTCAACCAGAGCAAAGTCATACTGACCTTGAACGGGCTCCATTAGTTCCCAAAAAACGGGCACGATCACGGTATTCAAATACAAGCCTCGTAAATTCGGCCAAACTTTCGTCTTCATATATTCGAGACTGGACGAACTGGAGTTATGAATCTCACCGCTTAAAGCAATATAGGGTGCTCCGTCCACATACAAAGTTGTTAATCCATCCTCATTTTTGAGATAGGGTAATTGCTTCATTTCATCTGCACCTCGCTATTATTGTCATACTAGTTCAAAACCAGCTGATTTGACCTCTGTTTTGCACGAGAGCCCCGTCCAGTAGTCCGGGGCTCATCTTTTTTTATTTACTCGATTTCGCCCATTCATCCAGCTGTTTTTGCTTTTCAGCTATAATTTTGTCGATTCCTGCTGATTTCAGCTTCGAAATAAATTCAGGAAGCGATTTACTCGGATCCAACATGCCAGTTTCAAGTGCTAGACGGAATTCCTGACTGACAGCTGTCACAGCTGCAAACTCCGTTTTCACTGAGTCAACATCAAATATAAATCCTAAAGCTTTGGATTTTAACGCCGAAGAATTGAATTCGTCCATTTGACTCCAAATGTCAGGGTTTTCGCCTTCAAAGGTGTAAGAAAGAAATTGGTTACCAAACATCCAGCCCATGAACAAATTGTATCCGCTGTTCGTCCCGTCGACGCCTTGTGGAAATTTGATAACGTTATCCGATACTTTCTCGAAATGCTTGCCTTCGATTCCCCAATCGAATAGATTTACGATTTCTTTATCCGTATACATAAGATTTAAAAATTGCATCGCTTTATCAGCATTGTTGCTGCTGCCTGGAATTCCCCACATAATTCCAGTAATAGAAGTTGTTGTAGCAACAGGCTGGGTAAACGGAACGGATACAACGGCAACCCCATTCTTTGATTCCTGTTCATCATAACCAGGCTTTGTATTTGCCAAGTAGCCGAAGCCACGATTCGCTTTCAATAGATCGAACTGACTGTCTTTATTCGTCGCTGCATCCTTTAGGATGTATCCTGCTTTGTACCAGTTATGAATTTTGTTTAATAGCGCTGCGTATTCGGGCATTTCGTACAAATTGACGACCTTCAAATCATTATCGAAATTTGGTAATACACCGAACGTATCACCCAAGTTATCATAAGTAATATAGCTGTCTGCGATCGATCTTCCAACTGCGGCTGGTATAAGCGGTGCCATGGTTGGCTCGCCTTCTTTAATCGTCTTCAGAACCGCTTCCACATCATCTAACGTTTTAATGGACGTAACATCAATTTTATATTTATCGACCATGTCCTTCCTCATCGTAAACGAATAAGTCGTTGCGAGATCGCGGTTCGAAGGGACTCCGTAAGTGCCTCCGTCTATTTTACTGGCAGATAAATAAGCAGGATCGAATACTTTCTTGATCCCTTGACCATGCTCTTCAATCAATTTATCCAGCGCCGTCAATTGGCCCTTGGCCACCTTAAGTGGATACGTATTGCCGGACAGCATCATAAGATCAATCTTCTCGCCGCTTGTCAGCATCAGATTCGTCTGCTGATCCCAAGCGCCGAAATTAATCGGAGTCAGCTTGACAGTAGCGTTAATCTTCTCCAAAGCCAATTTGCTGATTTGATCTTGTACAGCTTGCAGATCGGTCGGCACACCGCCAAAAATAGGAAATACAATATTTAGCTCGTAAGGCTTTTCTCCTCCGCTTCCAGAATTGCTTACCGTTTCACCATTGCTGTCTCCATTTGAAGAACATGCGGACAGCACTATCATGCAAAGAGCCATTAATGCGGACAACCACTTCATTTTTTGAACCATCGTGAATCCCCCATTTCATTGTGTATGGTATAACCAGCGAATTGTTAGCGGTTGCATTCCGATTTCTTTGAACCTCGCTGGTTTGTGTACCCATTATATAATCATGCTTTCAAGCACTCTGCTCTGAGCTCGACCTCTCATTTGCACCATATCGACTTTGTGCTCGTTCCCTCGGATCAAAAAACTATTATCCTTTTACCGCTCCGATCGTAATTCCTTTAATAAAGTACTTCTGGAAAAAAGGATAAGCAATCAATATAGGAATAGCACCCACTACGGCAATTGCCATACGTACTGAAGTGCTTGGCAGCTGCTGTGCTGAACCGCTAGCTCTCGAGTCCGCCATCCCACTCGATAAAAACTGTATGTCCGTCAGTATTCGGTTCAAAATGTTTTGAATGCTGAACAGCTGCGGATCTGTCAAATAAACAAGCCCATTAAACCAGTCGTTCCAATAGGCGATGGTCTGGAATAATCCGATGGTGGCCATTATTGGCATCGAGAGCGGAATGACAATAGAAAAAAATGTCCTGAACTCTCCAGCTCCATCGATATTGGCAGACTCGATAACCGGCAGCGGAATGGAGGTCATGAAAAACGTCCGCATGAGCAATACATTAAAGCCATTCATTAGCAGCCCTGGAATAATCAGCGCCCAAACCGTGTTTTTCATATCAAAATATTGCGTGTAGATCAGGTATGTCGGAACTAGACCTCCATTGAATAGTAGTGTGAAGAAAACGAAGAAGGCTAGCGGATTCTTTACCGGGAAGTCTCCCCTGGACATCGGATAGGCAAGCAGGGATGTAATCGCTAAACTAGTCGCCGTGCCTGTCAGCGTAATAAATATCGTTATTCCGTATGCCCTAAAAATTTCTTCAGATGCTTTCCCTAAATATTCATAAGCGGAAAAGCTCCACTCCTGCGGAAAAAACGAATACCCGTAGCTAAGGATAGATTGCTCGCTCGTCAATGAGGATACGACCAGCAGCAGGAACGGAATAAGACATGCACCCGAAATGATGATCATCGTAATATGGCCAACCGATTGGATCGTCCGATTTTCTGCATTCATAAATGTTAAGCTCCTCTCTAGAACAAAGCGTTATCACTGTTGATTTTGCGAACGACATAATTGGAAATTAGAACTAATACAAAACCGACAATCGATTGGTAAACGCCTGCAGCAGACGACATCCCAATATCACCAAGCTGCATCAAGCCGCGGTAGACATATGTGTCAATAACGTTTGTTGTGCTGTTCAATGCACCGGCGTTGAGCGGAACCTGATAGAACAGGCCGAAGTCAGAATAGAAAATGCGCCCGATCGCCAGCAGCGTCATCATCGTAATAACCGGCATTATTAGAGGGATCGTTATCATCAAGATTTGCTTCCATTTGGAAGCCCCGTCGAGCGTAGCTGCTTCAAAATACTCCTGATCGATGCCGATTATTGCAGCCAAGTAAACAACGCACAGAAATCCTGCACTTTTCCAAACATGGATGACGGTTAAAATAAATGGCCAATATTGTGATTCAGTGTACCAAGAAATTTCGTTTAGACCGAGCATTGGAAGAATCGTTTTGTTCATAAATCCAGTTTCAGCGCTTAATAAAGCGAATGCAAGATAGCTGACAATGACCATGGAAATAAGATGCGGTAGCAAAATAATGCTCTGATAAAACCTCGACATAAATCGATTTCGAATTTCATTGAGCAGAATAGCGATGCCTACAGCTACAATTAAATTAATAATAATAAATGCGGTGTTGTACAAGATCGTATTTCTCGTAATGATGAAGGCATCGCTTGTCTTAAACAAATACTCAAAATTTTTGAAGCCGACCCAGTCACTGCCCAATATGCCCTTCGAAAAATTAACATCCTTGAAGGCGATTACGATTCCGAACATTGGTAAATAGTTGTTGATGATCAAATAAAAAATACCCGGCAGCGTCATCAAGATTAGCGGCATATATTTCTTTAGTTTCATGGTTTTTTTCTTCACGCTGATCTGCTTCTCTTGTGCCCTCATGACCTGTGTCATCGAACAATCCTCCCTTTCCTCAACTCACTTGTTGTATATTCTCTATAGTAATGCGAATGGAACAAGCCAACTGCTCCGTGATCGACCTTTAATTTGCCTGATCTCGACCAATAAGTAATTCGATGTAAATAAAAAAAACGACCGGAACGGTCGGCTTTTTGTTTAAATTTAGGACTGCGTGAGAGACTTAAGCCTATATTCTAACGGATTCATCCCGGAATGCTTCTTAAATCTCCTCGAAAAGTGCGACAGATTCGAATAACCGACGCTTACAGCTACCCTGCTGACTGGCATCTCCGTTTTCAGCAGCAACGATTCCGCAAGTTTTAGACGCTCCAACACAAGCAATTCCGTAACGGACATTCCTTTCTCTCTCTTGCATAAACGATCAAGATAATCTGGATTTAAATACACCTGCTGGGCGATCTCTTCCCTGGTCAATGGCATGTCCAGATGCTGCGTGATAAATGCCATGATATGCTCTATCACGCTATGATTCGGGTCCTTTTCTTTCTTTAATGCTGATATCGTTTCCGTGAAGCCGGAAATCCATGCGATGAAATCAGGAATCGATCGCGTTGCATTCTCGGACAGTTCCACCAGTTTGACATCTCCGTATAAAGATTGAAAAGGGGCACCTTCCTGTCTCATCATATGGTACTGAGTCTGTGTAATAAATTGCTGAAAAAGATACAAGGCGCTCGCGTCAAGCTCGAAAGCATGTGCAAGATTCACTAAGTAGCGCTCCGCTTCCATCACGATTTTTTGCTGTGAACCTTCACGCAGCAGCACTGTCCACATCTGCTGGTCTGGTTTTCGGATCGCCGTGCTAATGCGTAGCGTCTCGCTCCCAAGTCGCATAACTTTATTATTATGTGCCACGTTATTCCGCTGGGTAACGATCAGTTCATCAACTAGCTCAGGAAGCTGGTTCACATAAACCTGCCCTCCAATATAACAGGTGAGATCACAGAAGAAGTAACTGCGGCAAGCTGTGATATATTGCTCGCAAAGACGGTTTAGCTCTTGTTCCTTATAGTTAGCTTCATCAAAAGATAGTATTGCGAGCAGAGTTCCTTTTGTAAAAGGAATAACTTGGATTACGGAAGACTCGCCCTCCATCATCTCTTCAGCTGTGTTCTTTAACGCATATTCCAATATGCGTTCATCGCGTTGATTGATGGGCTTGTGCCATCTCTGAGTATGAATAAGCACAGGCACGAATTTATCTAAAGCACAAAACGGTATACTGCGTTCCGCTGCAATTTTTTCGATATGAGAAGCTTGCAAAGAAATAGAACGATTCAATACATCAATCCAAAATCGCTCCATCAAAATGGATTGATGACGGAACCACTTCTCGCCCAGGTTGACGGTTTCTTTATCTTTAATAATTTTGTCTGCTGCCTTCGCTACGACTATCTCAAGCTCCTCATACGGAAGGGGCTTCAATATATAATCCAAGCTGCCGAGCTTCATCGCCCGTTTGGCGAAATGAAAGTCAGCATGGCAAGTCATAATAATTGATTCCGTTGTCTCCGAATGTTCCTTCACCCATTCAAGCAGATCCAATCCGCTTCCTTGCGGCATTTCGATATCACATAGCATAATATCAACGGCCGTACCTTCGAAGATCTCCTTCGCTTGTCGAATGTTGAATGCTGTGTACACACCCGTAATACCCAGCTTAGACCAATTAATATCGGATATAAGGCTGTCAATTACAATACTCTCGTCATCTACGATTAGCAGATTCATCCATTATTCACCTTCTTCAAGTTGTTTGGTTCGAGCGGCAAATGAATTTCAATGACGGCTCCGGAAGGATTTCCATTGTAAAATAGGATATCTGCTTGTCCCTCATACAGAAGATAAAGCCTCTGTTGAATATTACGGATGCCAATATGCTCGCCCTGATCGTCTCGAATCGGTTCGTTTCCTCTAAGCTGTTGAAGCATTTCCTGAGAAAATCCTTCTCCCGAATCTCTAATTTCAATATGCACTCTCGATGCTACCCCGCTATGATCCATCCGAATGTCAATGAACAAATATACGGGTGTATCCAATGTTACGGCATGCTTAATCGTATTTTCCACAAACGACTGGATAAGAAGAGGCGGGACAAAAACATCCGCAACGTTGTCATGAACTTCAATGGACGGAATAAGTCCAGTTGGCGAACGTAGTTCCTGAATTCGTAAATAATTCCGTACATGCTTCAGCTCATCCTGGAGCGGCACGACCGATAGATTGCTTCTGAACATATATCTGAAATATTGAACTAAGCAGAGTGTTATCTCCTCGATCACCTTCGTCTTACCCGAACGGGCAAGCGCATAAATAATATTAAGTGAATTCATAAAAAAATGAGGATTGATTTGTAACTGCAGATGCTGCAGCTCTGCTTTTTGCTTATTGATCTGTTCTTCATAGACGCTAATACGCAGTTCCTCGATCTGAGTCATCATATTATTAAACGAATGGTTTACGACCTGATACTCGTCACTTGTACGGTAAGGTTGTATTCGAATGTTCAAATTCCCTTCTCCAATCAACTTCATTGCTGAGATGATTCGGTTGAGCGGACGCAGGACCGTTTTGCGCAGCATAATGAGGAAAATAGGCAGCAGTAAGATCGATCCCAGAGAAATAAAAGTGACAATTTGCTGCAAATAAGGCAAGTTTTTTAATATCTGTTCATCTGGAATGAGCGCTAACAAACTGAAATTCCCCTTCATTGAGCGCTCGCCTACGACCAAAAAATGTTTTTTTTCACCGGACATATAATACGTTTCGAAGCTTCGATTCAAATTGACTCGATTCTCATTTACAAGCTCCGCATGAATCGTCGGTATACCTTTATCCGTTACCATCAAAGAAACGCCTTTCTCACCGAGATTTATTAGCTTTAAAGGCATCAGCAACTGATTAATATCTACCCATGCACCTACATAGGAATGTTCAGTAGCTAGTATACGTAACAAATAATATTCATCACCAAGTTTTTGCACACTCCAATCTTTGGAAAGCTGATCAGTTGAATGAAGGTGATTCTTTAAATAATCACGCACCGCTTCTCTCTGATTATAAGAAGCGCTTAGGTTAATGCCTTCCAGCAAATCATCCTTTCCCATATATATAAACAAAGAATCAATCGTTTTATAGACCAGCACATCATCGGACAATTTTCTGGAGAGCCGGATTTGACTTAACAGTTCCTCTTTCGGAGAACGATTGTCCGACATGTTCTGCAAATCCAGATTGGTAGCCGCAAGACTGATTAAATAATTATCAACATCAGCAAGGCGGTCATCGATCTGTCCCATATAGAGGGATATCAAATTTTTATTCGATTGTGCAACCTGATCCCTAACGACGTCAATGGCATAAAAGGTGTTGTATAGCAACAAGGCAAGTATGGGCAAAATAATAGCCATGACCAAAGCTGTCAACTTGAAGCGTAAGGAATTCCTCGATATATGTGGCAACAGAGCATTCACGATAAGGACCTCCCAGAAAGCATTATGTCCATTTTATTAATCATTCTATATTATATTATCCTTAAATCACTACTCCAAACTCTACTTATCGTTTGCTTCTAGACGACTTTTTCAAAGATGTGCTTTTACTAATTGACGTAATTGAAGAAATCGAAAGTAAGGGTGTCAAAGTGTTGATCGCTAACATACCCTTTGACACATTTATAGAGATAACCGTTAGGTTCCAAAAAAAGAACACTGGCCGCCAAGAAAGGGAAGCTTGAAAAAAGCTCCCTTCTTGCGGTCAGCGTTCAATGAGACCAACCTAACAGCTTGCTGCTTCTGCAACATTAAGACACGCGCGTCAGCCTAACGGCCTGATAAATTTTATCCAGCAGCTCCAACCGGCTTGTTCCGCTTAGCAGTCCCTCGACCTCGGTAATCTTCATTTCCCAAGTATCAATGATTTCCGCTTTGAAGCTGCTGCCTTCAGGCAGCTCAATGATCCGGTATGCTGGACGGTGAATGCCAAAGTATTGGAGGTAGTACTCCCCTTCAATTCCAATGGTCGGTACATCATATACCTCAGGAATCGGCTTGCAGTTTTCCGGCGCTGCCTCCAGAATCGTCCGCAGAAAGCGGATTCGCTCCGGGCTGTCGCCATGCAGCTTGCCTCCTTTAGCCCACCAGATGGTATCATGCTCATCGGCATAGGTTTCTCCATGCGTGCAGTAGCTGCCACGGGCGATGATATCCCAGAAACGGCGCACCATTTCCTCGCCTGTCACATTCCCCCAGCGCTGCGGCAGATTGCCTTCATAGCAGCATTCATCCACCACGATAGGTTTATGGAATTGCCTGTGCCAGATCGGCGGCATCGTTACATCCCAATGCTGAACGCTGAGATGAGTAATCCAAGGCTGCTTATGATCATAGAACACGACACTGGCATGATCATACATCTTCGTGCCATTATGAATGGAACGAAGATGTGCGTAAGGATCTTCCTCCTGTGTCAGCTGCAGCAGGCGGTCCCAATCCGTCATGTGCTTCTCTTTCATAAAATCATATTCATTAGCCAGTGCCCACCATACATTGCGGAAGGAAGCCAGGCGGGCAATCACATAACGCAAATAATAATCATCACTTGACGCTTCCATGGCATCAAAGCCCCAACGCCCTTTGTCATACGGATGGAATAGAATCAAATCTGCCTCAATCCCAAGCTGCTGCAAATCGGATATGCGCTGCTCAAGCTTGGCAAAAAAACGCGGATCGAACCGCCCCAGATCAAAGCCGCCGCCTTCTTTCTTCACAAACGGATAGCAGTCCGGATCGGTTGAGTTAAACGCATAATGCTTCGGAAAAACGCACATCCGCAGCTTATTAAACGGCGCTTCTGCCAGAGTAGCCAGCGTCTGCTGCTGCATAGCCTCGTCCAGGTGAATCCACGCATAACAGGTGGTACCAAAAGGCGCATAGCTGCTGCCGTCCGCATAGGCAAACTGGTACTCATCCTTCACCTGGACCGGACCATGATTCCCCGCCTGGGCAGGGATACATTCAAAGCTTCCCATATGTCCATTCAACTGCGCTGCCGAGCTCTCGGTTCTATAAGTCCACCGTCCCTCTTGCTCCGGCATGAATCGAATGCGGTATACGCCGCCCCCGTCATAGAATCCCCTAATCGATACCTCATGCCCGTCTTTGCTAAAATAACCCTTCAGCTCCTGCTCCGCATAAGGGTTGCCCTCCTGCGGACCGGCCAATGAAAGCTCAAATTGCCCCCATCGCTCCACTGCTGCTTCCCGTACCGTCATGCGATTTCCCCCTCCATCTTCGTTTGCAGCAGTAGGCGTTCTCCAGCTTACTGCTGTCTAACAAGCCGCCTTAACTAATCCTTTTCCGCTGCTTACCCTTTAATCCCCGTAGTAGAAATGCCCTCCACAAAGTATCGCTGCAGGGAGAAGAAAATGATCAGGGCCGGGATCAACGAGACCACTGACATCGCGAACATAGGACCCCAGTTCGATTCACCAGAGGAGTCCATAAACAGGCGCAGACCAAGCGGTACCGTATAATGATCCGGTGAGTTCAGATACAGCAATTGGCTGAAGAAATCATCCCAAGTCCAGATAAACGTGAAGATGGCAGTTGTAATCAGCGCTGGAAAAGCAAGCGGTAAAATAATTCGCCAGTAAATCTGTATCGTCCCGCAGCCGTCAATCGTCGCGGATTCATCCAGGTCACGCGGCAAGCCGCGAATAAACTGCACCATGAGGAAAATAAAGAATGCCTCCGTTGCCAGCAGCTTAGGTACAAATAGTGGACCGAACGTGTCTACCCAGCCCATTTTGAAGAAAAAAACATATTGTGGAATGACCGTTACGTGATGCGGCAGCATAATCGTCACCATCATCAGCGCGAACCACACTTTTTTCCAGGAGAAGTTCAGCCTGCCAAAGGCATAGGCCGCCATCGAGCATGAAACCAGGTTTCCCACCACGCAAATCAGTCCGAGCATAATGGAATTGCCAATGAACGTGCCGAAGGAGGATTTGGATACGCCTGACCAACCCTTCGTATAATTGTCCAGCGTGACCTCTTTGGGCCATATCGACAAATCCGAAAATATGAGGTAGCTTGGTTTGAACGAGCTGACCACCAGCCAAATTATCGGGTAGAGCATAACGAGACCGAGCAAAATGACGAAGAGGTGCGTACCCATGGTCTGTGCTCTTGAAGTTGTATTCATCGTCATTTCCCCCCGTCCGCATAATTAACCCAATACTTGGATGTGCCAAAAATAATAGCAGTAAATACCGCAATAATGACCAGAAGTCCCCACGCCATGGCTGAAGCATGACCCATTTCGAAGAAGGCAAAGCCCTTCTGATAGAGATACAGAGTATAGAACAGCGTCGAGTCAATCGGCCCGCCCTTGCCGCCACTAATAATAAAGGCTGGAGTAAAGGCCTGAAAGGCCGTAATGAGCTGGATGACCAGATTGAAGAAGATAACCGGCGAGAGCATCGGAATCGTAATATTGAAGAAGCGGCGCATTCTGCCTGCCCCATCCACCTCAGATGCCTCATATAGCTCCATCGGAATCTGCTTTAAGCCCGCCAAAAATATAATCATCGATGAGCCAAACTGCCATACGGTTAACGCAATAATCGAATAAATCGCATATTTGGGATTCGATACCCAGTCCGGGGCCTGAATGCCAAACACGCTGAGCAAAAACTCATTCAGCACGCCGCCGCCGCCAAACATTTTGCGCCACAGCACTGCTATCGCTACGCTTCCCCCAAGCAGGGTCGGAATGTAATAGACCGTCCGGTAAAGCGGAAGTGCACGTATACCTTTGTTCAGTAGCATGGCTACCGCAAGCGCAAAAATCAGCTTGAACGGAACGGATACGAATACATAAGTAAAAGTCACCTTTAACGATTGCATGTAGCGGGGATCATCGAACATTCGGGCATAGTTTTCGGTCCCGATCCATTTGGACGGTGTCAGCATGTCATATTGGGTAAAAGAGAGATACAATGAGCTGATCATCGGTCCGATCGTTAGTGCGAAAACCCCCAAAAACCAGGGTAGAAGAAAAAGGTAGGGGACCGCATTTTTCTTCCACAGCCCCTTTAGATACATCGAAGTCCGATTTGATTTAGCTGATTGATTCAAACGCGGTCCCTCCTATTGGAATTTTATTTCGCTTTGGCGGCTGCAGCTTGAGCGGCCTTCAAAGCTTCTTGGGCAGCTTCTTGGGCAGAAGCCGAGCCGAAAGATATTTTCTGAGCCGCATTTTTCAGAGCGGCATCCCACTCGGCAATGTTAGGCATTTCACGGTCCATCTCGCGGGACTGCTCAGCGGCCACATCCAGATAATTATACGTCTTCAATACAATGGGCTCTGCACTCGCTTTCAGAGCTTCACGAACGACCTTGGAACCCGGAATACCTCTGTCGCTGCTTAAGATCGCTGTTGCTTCAGGATCATTGACGAAGAAGTTAATAAACGCAGCCGCTTCCTTGCCATGCTCGGTTTTTGCGCTTACTCCCAGGAACTGGCTAGGCTGAATCCACATGCCCTTCTCAGTACCGCCACTTGGCAGCGGGATCATCTCCAGCTCATCCTGCATCGCTTCCTGGAAGGCCTTCAACTGATTGGACCACATGACGACCATCGCGGTTTTACCTTCAACCAACATAGAATTGTCAGGCGCAACTTCCAAATAAGCGGCCGATTTCTCTGCTGGAGGAATAATGCCTTCGTCACGGAAACGCTTCCACATCTCAAACCAAGAGGTCACGTCTGCTTCATCAAAGGAAATGTCGCTGCCATCAAACAGCGATTTGCCGCTTTGCCGCACATAATGTCCAACATAATGGGTAAAGGCAGATTGGTCTGCAAAAGCATAGTAGCCGCTGCCAAGCTTGCCTACAAGCTCTTTGCTGTACTGCTCCAGCTCATCCCAGCTCAGACCCGCTTTCGGCGGCTCCATGCCTGCTTTTTTGATCAACTCGGTGTTATACACGATGCCAAGTGCATTGGAGCCAAGATTAATGCCATATTGCTTATCATTCAGCTTGCCGCTTGTGGCAATCGCCTCGTCAAAATCGCTTAAATTAATTTCATTGCCTATGAACGGGTCCAATTCAAGCAGCGTACCGCGGGATACATAGTCTGGGTAATTGTTGCCCAGCTGAATGAGATCAGGCGCATTGCCTCCCGCAATTTGGGTATTCAGCTTATCCCAGTAGCCGTCCGCTCCCAAATATTCGGCATTAATCGAAATGTTAGGATTTTTGCCCTCAAACAATTCAATGACCTTTAGTGTTGCTTCATGGCGCGCCTGAGATCCCCACCACATCATCCGCAATTCTACGTTTTTCTCTGCGGCTTCCTCCCCTTTATTACTGCCGGAAGGACTGTTAGTCGACGAGTTGCCGCATGCAGCGAGGAAAATCATCAGGGTGACGAGCAGCGAAGACCATAACATTCTGTTTCTGAGCATTTAAAAAAACCTCCCTTTTAGTTAGCAAGCTAAAACATTAACGGTGTTGCATAATTGCTATCGGTTTCATTTCAAGGAAAATGAATCCCAAGAAAGCTGCTGATAGGCGGTTTGCCGCGCATCTCATCAATCATGTTCAGTACAAGCAGGTTCCAATTCAAAAATCCGCCGTTCATGACTGGCTCCCCGGTTTCTGGAATATAGTACTCATGAAGTACGCCCGTTTTCTCCAAATCCCTGCCGAGCAGCGTTACCGTCTTCATGCACAGCTCCTCGGCTTGCTTCACATATCCATAATTCATTAGGCCGCGGAAGACCACATAATTGGCAACGATCCAGATCGGGCCAAGCCAGTTGGACGGATTATTCGTTGCCCTGCAATCGAACATTTTCTCATCTTGGGCAAGCGTTGCCATTCCGGACGGGCTGTTAAACGTATTTTTATCTGCTGCATGAAGCTCCGCCAGCAGAGCAGCCTGCCTATCATCGGCAATGCCCGCCCACAGCGGAATGAAACCAGACCATACCCTTATTTTAATAGGTAATGTCTTCCAGAACACCCCTAGTCCAGTATGGAACCAATCATAAGCACGGGTTTTAATATCCACATCAACCGAATAATAAAACTTGTCCCGCTGATCCCAGCATTCCTCCTGAATGGCCTTACTGAGCTCGGCTGCCTTCTCTTCAAAGCGCGACTGCAGTTCAGAGCGGCCAAGGTGAGCAGTAATAGATGAAAAGGCTTTCATATCGCTGACCATAAAGCTGTTCAAATAGATATTCGCAGTTGAGAAGCGCGGACGACCAAAGGTTGCCGGATCATTATCCATTCCGATCATCACATCGTCCGCCCACACATACAGCCGGCTATTCTCGTGATAATAGAAACGGTCATAGCAATCAAAGTAGCGCTCAAGCTGCTCCAGATGCGGCTCGATCCAGCTGTAATCCCCGCATGCTCCGCTTATAATCGCAACCTGCTGGCATAGGAAGGGCTTGTGCATGTTCATGACATGCCCTTCCTTGCGCTTGCCGATTAAATAAGGCTCGGGCAGCTTGCTCTTCTCAATCATCATCGGAATGTAGCCATCATCAAGCTGATAATCCAGGAAGTTAAAAATATTGCCCTTGGCATGTGCAATATAACGGTCTCTGCTCTCATCCTCCGCCATATTCAGCAGCGCATAGACCGCCCAGAAAGAATCCCAGTCCCATAGATTGCCGTCATAGATGGAGCCCGGATCCACAAAGGGATGCTTGAGATAATGAGCTGGCGCCTTCAGGATGGTATCCGCCTTCTCGCCAATATAAGCTCTTAACAGCTGTTCATAATGCTCGAAAGCTTCACTCATGGTCTGCTTCTCCTTCCTTTTTCCCTGTCTGCACGCAGTAAAAGGTATACGCTCCTGAGCCTACCTCATAATGCAAGCTGCCCGCTTCAAGCGATTTCGCCTGACCTTGCACTAGCACCGCCGGCTCTGGCAAAATCACAGAAGCAGTCGTATTGGGCGGCAGAGTGAGCTTGACCGTAATTCCTTGCTGCTCATCATATTCCCAGCTTGCTTCGATGCGGCCGTATCCGCTCTCATAATGCGCTTTCACATATTTCAGTGTTCCTCCCGGCCTTGGCTGAAACCGGATGTGCTTGAAGCCGGGCTGCTGCGGATCGGGTTCCAATCCTGCCATGTAACGGAACATCCACTCTCCGACCGAACCTAGCGAATAATGGTTGAACGAGTTCATGCTTGGGCTTTGGAAGCCGCCGTGCTCTGTCCAGCCGTCCCACCGCTCCCAGATCGTCGTAGCCCCATGCTTGACGGAGTACAGCCAAGAAGGATAGCTTTCCTGATGAAGCAGCGTGTAGGCAAGCTCATTTTGGCCAATTTCGGACAATACAGGAAGAAGATATCCTACGCCGAGGAAACCCGTCGATAGATGATTGCCATTCTCCTCAATGAGCTGTACCAGCCGCCGAGCCGACTTCTCACACTGTTCCTCGGTCAGCAGGCCAAAATATAATGCCAGCGTATATACCGTCTGGGTATCTCCTTCAATGATGCCGTCCGTTGTAACAAATCGGCTCGTAAAAGCCCTTTTTATTTGTTCGAATAATTCATCGTAGCTAGCCGCATCCGCCTCATTGCCGACAAGGGCAGCAATCCGAGCAAACAACCGAGTACTGTAGGCAAAATATTGCGTGGCCAACACATCTTTTGGCGTATCCGCATTCACCGACAACCAGTCGGCGTGATCGGCATAATCCGGCCGGATCAGATCATTGCTATTAGCCTTCAAGTAGTCGACCCATTGCTTCATTCGATCGTAATATTGCTTTAGAATGGCAGCATCTCCGTACATCAGATACAACGTCCACGGGATAATGACACCCGCATCTCCCCAGCCCGCATTATCCGGTGCGAACCACTTCGCGCTCGATACCTGCTTGAAGTATGACCAGTTCGCATCCGGTGCCGTATCCGGGAACGCGCCGTCTTCCCGCTGCGCATCAGCTACATCCACCATATATTTTTTGAAAAAGGCTTCGACATCCATGTTATAGCAGGCCGTACGTACAAAGATTTGTGCATCTCCCGTCCAGCCGAGTCGTTCATCCCGCTGCGGGCAATCTGTCGGAACACTGAAGAAATTCCCCTTTTGCCCCCAGACAATATTACTGTACAGCCGATTAATCATCTCATCCGATGTTTCTACCCAGCCCGATGCTTCAGCAGCCGAGTAGGCGGCGAGTCCAAGCAGTTGGTCTAGGGTTAGCTCATCCTCCGCCCCTTCGACTTCCACATAGCGGAAGCCGTGATAGGTAAAATGCGGTTCCAACTCCTCGGATCCATCCCCCCGCAAAATATAAATGTCCGTTTGAACAGCCTTGCGGAGATTGGCGAGGTACAACGATCCGTCAGCATCCAGCATCTCCGCATGCCGAACCGTAATTTCCTGTCCGGCACACCCACTTATTTGTAATCGTGTCCAGCCGGCAATATTTTGCCCAAGATCGTATATATAGCTGCCCTGCTCTGTCTTCCTGACAGATAACGGACGAATCTGCTCCATCACCCGGATCGGCGGATCACGCTGCAGTGTCAACTCCCCTTCGTAAGGCTCAAAGCAGTGCGGTTGCTCCCAATCTACATCCTGAAAACCAGGCTCATCCCAACCGGACTGCGCCAGGCGGGCATCGTACTTCTCCCCTTTGATAATGTCAGAGTAAAGGATCGGCCCCTTGCGCATTCTCCAAGAGTCGTCCGAGATCAGCCATTCTTCACTGCCGTCCTCATACGCCAGATGAAGCTGAAACAGCAGCCTCGGAGACTCCCCATACACCTGGCGTCCCATCATCCCCAGATAACCCGCGTACCAACCTGTGCCTAAAATAATGCCGATGGCATTACTCCCCTGATGCAGCAGGTGTGTGACATCGCAGACCTGATATTGTGCCCTGGTATGATAATCCGTCCAGCCGGGGGCGAACCGCTCGTCGGTCGCGCGCTTGCCATTAATTGATAGCTCATAGAGCCCTAATGCACTTGCGTAAGCGGTTGCATTTTTTACATGCCTTTCCGTTTGAAAGGCTTTGCGCAGATAACTTGCCGGAGGCAGCTCCAGCTCTTTCGGAATAACGCTTCCAATCCATTGCGCAATCCATTCCGATGGCTCAAGGTGCGCTTGCGTCCAAACGGCTGCTTCACTCCATTCCGATGGCGCTCCGGACTCATCCCACACTCTGACTCTCCACCAGCATCGTTTGCCTGCTCTTGGCAGTAGGCCCTGGTATTCTACATGCAGCGATTGTCCCGATGCAACAACGCCGCTGTCCCACAGGTCCGGCTTATCCAGAAGCAGCTGCTCTTGTGCAGATGCAGCCTGGATATGGTAAGCACTTTGAAGCTGCTCCGACTCGGCGGATTGCAGCATCCAGCTCATGCTGGCGGCAGCGCCTGTCGCCTTCTGCTGCGGCTCGGGCTTATGAACCATTTTTAAACGACTTGCGGTAATTCCCACATTTGCGCTCCTCTCTGCATCCTGCTTCGTTGATTAAAGTATAAAAGATCATTAATCGACTTTTATAGGTTGATATCACAATAGATATAGGTCATTATCAATTTTTCTTCTTGATATTTTGCGTATAAAGCGCTTACAATAAATGAAACAAAGCAAGACAAGGAGATGCGAAATGGTTCAGGTGCTGACTGGAGATCGTTTTTTCAAACCTGATTTCCCCATTTTTCTCAATCGGGAGACCGAGTCGTTCAAGGTCAAATATCATACGCATGATTTTATTGAGATCTGCCTGGTAGAGGAAGGGCGAGGCTTTCAATTTATTGGGGATCAGACTATTCCTGTTCAAAAAGGGGATTTATTTTTGCTGCCGATCGGAACCTCACACGTCTTCCGGCCATCGTCCCCGCAATCAACCGAACCTCTGGTTATTTGCAATTGTATTTTTCAGCTCGAAGCGATTCAGGATGTGAAGGACTGGATACCATCACAATCTGAGCTCTACCGGGTGCTGTACTCACCGCAGGAACTGAAGCAGGGCTGGTACTATTATCAGGACAAGCATAACCGTCTTTCCCAGATGTTCCAGATGGCCTATCTAGAGTTTCACCAGCAATTCTCCGAGCACCGTACGATGCTCAAAACGATTCTGCTGCAAATTTTGATTCTACTACACCGCATGCAATCCGAGGTAACCAATGCAGACAAGCTTCAAACCACGAATCGCTACCGCGAGAAGGTGGAGGATATGATCCAATTCATCCATCATCATGCGCATGAGCAGCTCACCCTAAAGGACATGGCGAGCTCTAGCTCCATCAGTGTCAATTATTTGCAGCAGCTGTTCAAGCAAGCCACCGGACAAACCTTTAACCGTTATGTGCAGCATGTCCGCATTCAGAGAAGCTGCGTCATGCTGGAGACGACGGACCTGCCCGTCAACGAAATTGTTGGACGTATCGGCTATACCGATCTGAAATTTTTCCATGCCTTGTTCCGCAAGCTGACCGGGTGTACCCCTCTGCAGTATAGAACCAAGGCTCTTAAAATCGGCGAATAAATCAACCCCACCAAAGGTTTCATCCATCCTCTGCATCTCGTCCTGAGAAATTAGACCAGAGCCCAACGCCTCAGTTACAGCAAAAGTCTGCCGTGATAAATTAATGTAGATGGATTAAATATTGTTGCGCAATCCCACCCTTAATAAAATGAGCAGGCCACTGCAGGCCTGCTCATCCATGTGTGTTATTGAACTATCGTTCCTCGTTAGTTCAATCTTTGTAACCAGGGGTGGCCGTTAGGATACTCCCTTTCAAGGGACTCCCTTAGCCATCGCTTTTGCTCTGAATTAAAGCATGGTAAGGACACATCAAAGTCTCGATTATGGTCTACCGCATCAGAACCATCTAAATAACTTGATTTATAAAAAAGGACTATTTCAGGAGCCAAATAAGGTATTTTATCCGACGATGATAATATGGCTTTATTTAGTTCGCGTTTAATTTTCGTTTCCCCTGGCAAGTAAAAATCCCTAATATCACGTTCATTGAAAAGAAATTCTACATATGTAAAATCACTTTGCTCCAACTTTTCAAGTCCAAAGCGATACCTTTCGTCTCCGATCGATTCCAATTTAATCCGTCCCTCATTTGGCGTGAAACAAAATAAATTTCGCTTTTCAAAGGGCACGTCTTGCTTTCCATGCAACTCATCGACTACTCCGCCGCCACATGCCTGAAATACCCTCCAGCCCGAACTTAACATCAATTCAATGATTGAAATTCTATCTTCCCAAAATACAGCAACATCTACGTCTTTATGAATTCTATTCTGCTTACCTAGAAATATATCGATTGCTACACCACCACATATCGACCAATCAAACCCTCGGTTATTAAGAAATGTAAAGGCTCGTGAAATTATTTTCTCCATAATAAGTAACTCCCCCTTGAAGCTATAAGCTATCGTTTTAATTAGCCTCCTAGATAGATTTTACAATATATGGGGTGCTGTTGCCATTAACGTAATATGCCCGTTAGCGTAATAAAGCAGCCGATCATTGTGGTCGGCTGCTTCCGTGTGTTTATTGAACTATCGTGTCCCGTTAGTTGAATAAATAAAGTGTTTATAATGCTTTTGTTAAATAATATTGTACATTTGAAATTCATTAATAAATTCTTCAAGCCAATCTTCTGAATAATCAAGAACTCCAAAATCATTAGGGATGAAAGTAACTTCAAGACCCATCACCCAAAACCGACGAGCTTTCATAAACAATTCAACCGCCAATTCGTCTTGATCGGAGAAGTCTCTGACGGATCGATAGCCCGAGATTAACGCATTCCACAGCGACTCTTTTCTATCCTCTAATTGACGTTTTCTACCCCGAACTTGTGCCAAGTCATAGGCTCGCCAACCTTTCGCCGACCATTCAAAATCATAATGAGTGAAATGGTCGCCCTCTTGGAATGCATTGTTGTTTCCATGCATATCTCCATGGCAAATACCCCAATCCAAACCATGGCTAGTTGCTTTGTTAATACGATCAATTAATGCTTTCGCAAATTCACGTAGAAAAGGCGTTGCACCATTTTTCTCTCCAATGTAGTTCACAATACGATCTAGTGATTGATTGATGAGAAAGTCTGTATCCAGATTATACCTGGATTGGTTTAAGGTAATCTGGTCCATCGCTGCATGTAATTCTGCAGCAGATCTCCCAAAAGAAAAGCATGATTTTTCGTCTTGAAGCACGTTCTCAGTGCCTTTCAAATAGCGAAAAATCACGGCAATTCTTTTCCCTTCTGGTGCATCTATAATGGTGTATAAACTGTAGTCTTTTTTGACAATGGGTTCCGATACCTTTGTAGCCACTGAGCTCAATTCGCTTTTTAATTGAGTTAATAAGGATAGCTCATAAGCAACATCACTCTCATCAATTGAAAGGCGATAAACACGAAGTATGTAAAAACCACTGGATATACGAACCCTATAAGTATCGTTTAATCCACGTAGCCAGTACAAACACTCATCCCATTCTCCAATATCATAATGTTTGCTAAGGCAGTACTCCAAGTATTTTGGATCTAAGACTGAACGTAAGGCAATCGGTTGAGTGTACATAACATAACCCCTTAAACCTTTTATCTTAATCATATAACAGTCCATACTCTCGAAAAAGGTAAAGTTTAATTATATACATCGCTTCTTTATTCTGCCCGTTCGTATTATGAGGTCACCGCTAACTCTTAAGTACCTAACCAAGTAGCCCCACGTTCTACTGCCCGTTAGCTATCCATGCCGCTCACGCGACACCACAGATTATAGAATAATTGCGTTCTTCCATGGGAGCTTAATACAATGAGCAGGCCGCCGCAGCGCCTGCTCATTAATGTTTGTTATTCAACTATCGTGTCCCGATAGCACAACGGCGGGAAAGAAAAGGTTCTACTGATTATTGTCGGCTGGATCATCCATACCACCTCAAAAGCAACAAACGAAAAAGTGCCCAAACTTTGCAATGTAGCAAAGTTGGGCAGAACTTGCCATTCGGCGTCACAACTTCACCTCTCGCCCAGGTTAAATAGCCAGGAGTAGGGCTTACCCGTATGCCCAGCGTCATCTTTGAAGACGTTGGACAGCTTTTCTACGAGGCTTAAAGGGTGAAGCGCTTGACCGTCTCTTGAAGTTGGGACGCCATGACAGCTAGCTCCTGCGTCGAAGAGGCAATTTCCTCCATCGAGGCCATCTGCTGCTGAGCGGCAGCGGATGTAGTCTGAGCGCTATGAGCAGATTGCTTCGAAATATTCGCCAGCTCAGTTACACTTGTCGATACTTGATCTGTGCTTGCAGCAATTTGCTCTGCTACTGCTGAGATATCTTGAATTTGTTCGACAATCTGGCTTGTAGAACGTTCGATACCAGCGAAAGCCGTCGCTGCTTCTTGGCTGACTCTCAGACCTTCTCCGATTTGTTCCTGTACACGGGTTTGCATCGTGTCGTTTATTCTTTGAATGTGCGCAAACATCTTGTTAATGTTGCTGCCGATAGCATTGGCCGTTTCCTTCGATTGCTCGGACAGCTTATGCACTTCACCAGCAACAACAGCAAAGCCGCGCCCATGCTCGCCTGCGCGAGCAGCTTCAATCGAGGCGTTTAACGACAGTAGATTAGTCTGTTTCGCAATATCCGCGATGCTCTCGCTCATGCGTTCCGCTTCGCTCGAAAGCCCGGACAGCTCGGCGATGAGATGAGCGGATTCGGAAGCTGCCTCCTGTATGCGGTTCATCTGACCGCGTACGAGCCCAAATGTCTTGCTGCCAAGCGCAATATCCTGTTCCGTCTGCTCGGCGGAAGACACGATGACGCCAGCCGATTTGGCAATGGAGCTGACTCCTTTGGCCATCTCGACAACCGATTTTTCCGTCTGCTTCGAGACTTCGGCGCCGCTTATAGCATTTTCTGCCGTTTCCATAATCGTTTCGGTAACGTGTTGAACGGATTGTGCCGTATGCTCTGTGCTGTCCTTAATCGATTCGGAAGAAGCGGTAAGCTTCATCGAGGTCGAGCTCATCTCGGAGACGACCGACCGAAGCGAACTGATCATCGCATTGAAATCTGAAGCCAAATCGCCGAATTCATCCTTTCTTTTCATCGCTACGGCTACAGTTAGGTCGCCATTGCTGACGCTGCGCGTAACCTGCTTCAGTTGCTTCAGCGGAACATGAACCATACGAATCATGAAGAAAATAACGATACCCGAAAGCAAAATTGCAATACCCAGGACACGAAGCATCCGCTTTAAGATCGGTTCGGCTGCAACTGTATAATCATTCAGAGCAAGAATACTAACGACACTCCAGCCTGTAATCGGCTCGACTGCGGAGTAGAATTCCATGTCCATATTCTGCAGGGGAAGAACCTCTTTTTTTATCGTTGTTAAATCACTTGGCAAACTGTCCGAGACTGTAATTAGCCCTTCGATCGGCCCGCCGACTTGGAGAGCACCGACGTCAAACACAAAACCGGTGCCGGTGACGACCTGGTTCGCCGAATCGATAACCATCATCGTTCCGGTGTCGCCAATCTTCGTCCCTTTTAAGCTTTCGGCTAGCGGGGTTAGGTTTAACGAAACGGCCAATACGCCATTGCCATTATTCAACATTCGGGAGAGTACAGTGATATAATTGCCGGTCTTTTCATTTTTAGCCAGAGGCGAAATAACAACTTTCCCTGCAGCAGCTACAGCAGTGCTGTACCAGCTTTCCTGCCTTGGATCATAGTCTTTTTGATCTACCGCCGGAACCGCTGTATAATTTCCTGCATCATTAACCAATACTAAGGCTTCAAAATTAGTAAAATGATTCTTAAAGCGGTTCAGATGTTCGACTGCCTGGCTTTGATCTGCCAGACTGTTAAGGTCCTCTGCCAGCAGGTTGACTTCATTCATAACCGGCGAAAAATAATTGTGCACGCTATTCGTCACAAGCGCCATGCTCGAGTTGGTTCCACTGGTCATTTTTTCCTGTACCGTTTGCTTTGCGCTGTCATAGGAATAGTATCCGATGACTGCGGAAGGAACAATGAGAACGGCCAAAAAAGCAATAATCAGCTTGGTACGCATGAGAACGAATTGTCTTGCGGTACTGCTAAAAACATGCATAATTTTTCTATTTTTACTCATAATGATTCTCCTGTCTTTCCTTTGATAGGTTCTGTATTCTCGATGTAATACTCTATATATCGGCAGTAGCAAACGTTTGCTTCATAGTCATTGTCTTTGTAATATTTTCCGTTTTTGAGATCTTCAAGGAAGACAATACAGATTTTAGTCAGGGATAGCTCGTATGAGACTCGGATGCATGAGGCTCCAATTTTGGTACTGTTGCAGAATTGCAGTCCTTGTGACGCAAGATAAAGAAGGCGCCACAGGCAAAACTTGCTGCCTGGGCGCCACTTACATGCTTTGCTTCATGCTTGCATTCAGCAGATAAAGCAGTTCACCAAATAGATTACGAGAAGTAGCAATCCCTTTAACTTAAGCAAATGCTTCTTTGACCCCAATCACCAGCCATTTACTCACCACAGCTCACTGTGCAAGGAATTTAGACACGAACCTCTTAGCAGCTTTCAGTGGCGTTAGAACGTTTTTGCGTGTTCACGCGCATTCGCGATGGCAGCTTCCTTAATTTCAGTTGCTCGTTCCGGAAATTGATTATGGCCCTCGACGAATATGCCCTCTGTGTGTGGAATGCCGAAGAAATTCATAATAATCCCGATATAACGATGCCCTGATTCCATCTCTGCTGCGGGTCCTTCCGAATAGATCCCACCCCGTGCCTGGATATGCAGCGCTTTTTTGCCTTCTAATAGGCCAACCGGCCCACTCTCTGTGTACTTGAAAGTCTTGCCTACGACACAAAGCGCGTCGAGATAGGCTTTCATCACCGGCGGAAAGGAGAAGTTCCACATCGGCGTCACGAACACATATTTGTCTGCCTCAACGAAATGTTCCGTTAGCTCATTCAACCGGCTGACCTTTTTCTGTTCTTCAGCGGATAAAGCACTGAACTCCGAACCGCTACGGAGCTTGCCCCAGCCGCTGAACACGTCGGCATCGATGTGCGGAATGTACGAGTTATAGAGATCAATCGAAATGACTTCGTCATGGGCATGGGCTTCGCGATAGGCTTCAATGAACGCCTTACCGACAGCCATACTGTAAGATGTCTGATGATCATGGGGATGAGCAGTAATATATAGCACTTTTGCCACGAGTAGTAGCCCTCTCCTTTAATTACGAATTGTGTTGTACTGGATCAGTTTTTCCCTGAGCCTAGGAATTATGTTTCCCTTTTATAGGTGAATCGTTCCATTTGTCTACCCGGCGTTAGATTTGTCGAGGGAATAAGCAGCAATCAATCCCGATCGGCAAGGATGGTTGATAAGGACGAGGTGCGATGCTTGCCTCATGCAAGGGCGAACGAAATTTTCCCGACCAAGTCACGGTTTCTATTTGAAGGACTCGAGAAAGGCACCTCTTCCGGCAATCAGCTCCGCCCTTCTACCCGAGATTAAATCCAACGTGGCGAAATCTTCATAGACGCGAACGGAATCAGCCGTGTTAAGTACGGACAACGCGCTTATGACACGAATGCTCTTAGTAGGCTTGAGCGATCACGGAGAGAATCATGGCGTAGGACGAAGTAACGATCCAGCCAATGGTGTTCACCTATTCCGAAAAGATCTAAACCTACTTCATCTGCCAGCTTAGCTGATTCTATAATGTCCTGAACACGTTGATGTGCACTTTAGCGCTCGCCGCTTGCATTAGGCAGCAGTTCGCCTAAAGAATAGATGCCGCTCTCGAATTGGTGAAAAAAGGTTCATCTCCAGGTGACTATCCACATTACTATTATTTCTGTAAGCATGCCAAAGATCCAAGTGAGATACATAAACGTTATAGATCGAGAAGCCTGATTTTAAAGGATTTATGATATTGAGAAATGCCTGGTTGATATGCTCCCCATGCGGTAGACAGGTGAAATAATAAAAAAGCCTGCTACTGAGGAGAGCCCTGCAAACTAAAACTAATACAGAATCTGTAAAAATCAGCCCAGTGCCTTGTTTGTAATGGGTTTGTTGTATACTGAGAATAAGAAATGCGAGTGATCTTACTAGACGTCTGTTGTGACCCTAAATTAATTTGAACCCATTGGTTTCGTGCTGCCATTTTCAGATTTGTGCTAAGAGTAATTTTCGGGGTAGCTTAATGACTTGTCTAATGGTCAAGCCAAAGAACCCCTAAAAATCTCAGGAGTACCTTCCATTCTACCCACTCAAATTGCTAGTCTACCCCTTTCATTTTTACTGAGAGAAGGTCGGGATTTTAAGCCCTTTGCTATATCTCTGACATCGCCTCGCTCTTTGACTTGGCGAGGTTCAGCTTATCTCGCTCCATCTTAGCCAACCAATCCCCGTACAACAGCGCCGCAATCATTGACAGGTCATACAAAATATTCAACCCAAACGGGTCTGCCAGCGGATCACCGATTAACAATAACGATTCAACAATGCTGAACCCTCCAATTATACTGGCCAAGATCAAAGACTGGTTCCATCGCACACCTTTCAAATAAGCGTATCTGCCGGTGTAAAAGCCCGCGCACATCATGCTCAAAATAGTAAGCACCAGTCCGAACCAATAGTTGTCGTTATCTATAAACGTATCTGCCCATTCCGTTCCCACCATTTTTCTAATCGCCTTCGCGATGAGAGAGAAGGCATTTGAAGCTAGAAATAACACGAATATGCCTACCAGCAATGCCAGTATGCTGATCCGCTTTGTATTCCCATATTACGGTATTCCCCCTGTAGCTTTCTGGTTTATCGTTCGGGTGGGAACGGCTACCATTCCATCACCTCTCACCACCACTGATTTGCTAGTAAAGTCCGCCATTGCCCCGTTTTTCATATTACCCTAATTGAATTAGTTCAAAGAAAAGAAGCAGCTGCCGCGGCGGCAAACTGCTCCTGGACCGTTGAACTAAAGTTTCCCGTTAGTTCAATTCGATTAATAAACCACAGCACACAACAAAAATGGAATAGCGTTTTATACTTTTGCTCTTACTCCCCTTTTTCTATCAAAAGAGAGAATAATAAAGTTAATCCACGTTATTACTGGGATAGACACTACTAATGTATAACGACTATGAAAATCAATTCCAAACAAGCTTGATTCCTCGTCTAAATTGTACAGAAACCAATATGCTAATCCCAATATTCATTATGGATTTCTCCTTTGCATTTTGCATCCGAATAACAATCCCCTTAACGTTACCTAAAGTAATATAATATGGGTTTAATGTCATTTTGAGAAACAAAAAACAGCTCCGAAGACTTTACTCCGAAACTGTTCCCCTCCTCTGTGTTGCCTCTTATCTTGCCCCTGCTCTGAGCTCCCATCGAAAATTCGCATTCATATTATTCCCCAATATGATTTGGTCTGACTGCGCTACGTTCCTCTGGATTTGCTCCAAGATTTCATGAATAAGAGCGGACTCCGACAATTTCATTGCCTGTAATTCGCTTTTCAAGTTATGAATAGACCCCGGGTCAGGCTTCATGGAATACTTTAAAATAATATTTCTGAAAATCAGCGTCTTGTCTTCTATCTCCTTATATGAGGCAAGAATTCTTTGCTCTCGAATAATCTTTTTATCCATCATAAGCTCAATTCTTTGCACCATACACCTCTTATGCTCCCAAAGCACATGAAAAGGCTTATGATCGTAAAAAGTCTTTCCTTCCAGCAAAAGATCGAGGTGTTCAATGATCTTGTCGTAGGTGTTGATGCCAAGGGTTAGATCTCCTGCCCACGTTAAGCTTTGATCATCACGAATCCGCGTGTCTCTGGACGCTAAGAAATCATTTAAGGAATCAGCAATCTTGAGGAGGTCGAATTCGTATTTTGCGGTTTTATTGGCTTTAATTAATAGCACCTTTTCATAATTACCCAAATTCGTTATAGCTTGATGATTATACGCCTCCAGAAACTCTTCGAAGGTGCATTTTTTATATTCAAACTTGCCAGTAAAATTATCTGCTACATCCAGTATTCGAAGTTCTTTGTCGAAGCCGAATATGAGCAAATCATGGCCCATATCTCTTTTTTGATACACACGCGAAATGGGGAGATATTTGTGATTAACTTTCATATGTACATAAAACTCCATATCGATCGCATCGGTTATAAAGGTTATAACATCTGATTTATTCATCACATGCAACATTTCTTTATTTATGATCTGCACATCTATTAATGGACAATAGAAGGGGCTCCAAGTTACCCAAGGCTGGAAGAAATCAAGCTTCAGAATCCCGTTTCTTTCATGGTCAGGATGACTGGACAATTGAATGAAATTACTTAGCACCCACGGCGCATAATAATCACTTGTTGCACCAACGATGGATAAAACATCTGCATAATAGGGGAAGCAAGTGATTTCCGGATACCGAACGGGTAACAATTTGCTGCTGCTCAACAGATAACCTCATTTCATAATATAATAGATCAGCCTGCTAGCGCCGTATCTTATAATCGAATAGGTATGTCGTGTTCCTTCAAGTACGCTTTAATTTCCTCTATCGTATGCACATTATAATGAAGCAATGAAGCCACTAACGCCGCGTCTGCTCTTCCATCGATTAGAACATCCTTGATATGTTCGATTTTACCCGCTCCACCAGAAGCTATTACAGGGATACGCACAGCCTTGGAGAGCTTTTCCATAAGCTCGAGGTCGTACCCTTCCTTCGTTCCATCTTTCTCAATACATGTACATATGATTTCGCCGGCTCCGAGTGCTTCTGCCTGCTGCGCCCACTCGATCGCATCCAGACCCGTACGAGTATGTGCGGAATGCGTGTATACCTCCCAACGTTCAATACGCCCATCTTCACCGCGCACAGGCATGACATCAAGTCCCAATACGACGCACTGGCTTCCAAAAACCTCTGATGCTTCTCTAAGCAGCTCCGGTCTCGTAACTGCTGCTGAATTCACCCCGACTTTATCGGCCCCTGAACGAAGCACCCGTTTAAAGTCATCGACTGACCTTACTCCCCCAATGACGGAGAATGGAATGAATACTTCCTCAGCAACTCTTCGAATCCAATCATATTTCACTTCTTCGTTATTAAGACTTGCGGTCGTGTCCAAATAAATGATTTCGTCCGCGCCGTTGTCTGCATATCTCTTCCCTAACTCCGCAGGGTCACCGATGACCGTTGGGTTACGGAACTTCACATATTTAACCGCCTGGTCATTCAATACATCAATAGCCGGTATAATTCTTTTGGTTAACATACTTATCCCCTATCTGCTCACATTATGATTACTCTTTGGGTTACTTCATCGAGCAAAAATTATGTATAATCTGCAAACCGTATTTACCGCTTTTCTCAGGATGGAATTGCACGCCGCTAACTTTATTTTTGGCGATTGCGCTGGAGAATACATCTGGATAACTGGTTTGGCCAATGGTATGCTGACTCTCATTCGTAGAAGCAAAGTAAGAATGAACAAAGTAAAAATAAGTGTAGTTAGGCACGCCATCAAATAAAGGATGATTGCCTGATTGTACGACAGCATTCCAGCCTATATGAGGAACTTTCAAGTTGTGTTCAAACTTCCTCACACTGCCCCCAATAATGCCAAGCGCATTCGTATCACCTTCTTCGCTATAGTCTAAAAGCAACTGCATGCCCAGACAAATTCCGAATAACGATTTCCCGTCTGAGATCGCTTCATGAATAGCCTTGTCCATACCTTCTGCTTGCAGGGATTGTACGGCTTTTCTCGCATTTCCTACTCCTGGAAATATAATTTTTTCAACTTCTTTCATTTCCTCCGGACGCTTAATTAACCTTGGTTTGAAGCCCAAATGAGTAACTGCATTTGTAACGCTGTGTAGATTGCCTGCGTCGTAATCAATAATTCCAATCATTTAATAAATCCTCCACATTACCTTATTTTGCAGCACAAACCGAAAAAGACAATTGATCATAGAGTCAACCGCCTTTCTCTCTTCTATGATATGAGTGAAGAGTCCAGTTGCTTCTTCTCCAACTTGTAGATTAGTGGAAGACTGTCAAAGACCTTATGAAATGCATTCATATATTGTGTCGTAACGGACTCAGCCGCTGGGCCTGTGGGCAGGGTTAAGCTTAGTAGTTCATTACCCAGTCTCTCCACATTCGGGAAATCGCCCGCTTTATAGACTCTCCAATTATTAGGCATCGATGAATAGAGTCGAATATGTTTTCTTTGATACAGCTCAAGTTGATGAATGGCCTTAAATGTAGGCTTATGTATTTCGACCCCTTCTGCACGCAAAGCCTGGATAATGGACTCTGCCCTAATTCCGTCAAGCTGAGTACTATCAATAGTCGGTTTATAACCATAGTAAGAATGCTTAGTTGCATAATCCTTAACCTTAGGAGGGCTAAACCCCGGAAATTCTTCAAGTGCCCTATTAAGCATCTTTACAAGATTGTTTCGTCGTTCAACTTCTTCATCAAGACCTGACAAAAATTCTTTTGCGATTACAGCAGCCAGCGGATGTATTCTATATTTTAGGCCATAGCCCGTCTCTGCAAACTGTTTGTAGAACTCGGTTTCAATGGTCGTATAGCTGCGTCCTCTGTAATGTCCAACTAGACAAGATCTCTCGTAAAGCTCCCGATTTCTAGTAAGAAGCAGTCCGCCTTCACCGGCACATATAAGCTTATTCGCTTGCAAACTAAAACAGCTGATATCTCCAAATGTACCTACCTTCTGGCCATTATATTCCGATCCATGGGCATGAGAACAATCCTCTATTAAATACAAGCCATGCTTATTCGCTATACTTCTGATCCTCTCAAGATTTACCGGATGTCCCCAATTATGAACGACAACGATTGCGCGGGTTCTTGAAGTAATCTGATCCTCTATGGCATCCGGGTCTATATTAACAGAATCATACTCAGAATCGCACAATACCGGAACCGCTTGCCGATGAATGACTGAGGTTATACAAGCATGGAACGCATAAGAAGGAGCAATGACCTCATCTCCAGGATCAAGTCCAATGGAAACAAACGCGGCATGCAGTGCGTTACTCCCGGAATTGGTCAAAAGAGCGTACGGCAAGCCGTAATAATCAATAAACCTTTCCTCTAGCTCTTCCACAATACCGGTCCTATCACTAATAGATAGTTCCCCTTCTTGCGATAAATACTCTTTTATCGATTCTTTCACTTTTAGAGGATAAATGGGCCAACGGCCATGTGGTTGCGGGAATGTGACTTCTGGCTGCCCTCCGAGAATTGCTAGCATTATATGAAACACCATCCTTTATTAGGCATTGCCATAATCATCATTGATTCGTTAATTCCAAGCCCTCAAGAAGAGAAAATACCTGCTTTACTACACTCTCCGTATCTGCTCCTCCTGAAATGCGATAAGCTGGAACGTCATTAAGGGTATTCCCTAGCGCAGCTACCGCTTCATCGAAATCTTCTTTAGACACAAACGGAAGTCCCATCCAGTTTGGGTAGAAGGGTAGATCCAGCAGTAAATTTTGAGAAAGGATTTCTTTGCATTCCTCTAGGCTGACTCTCTCGACTGTTACGGTCTTTGTGTCTGGACGTAGTGTTGGGAATACGATCATGCTGAGCTTGGTGCTCGTTCCAAGGTTTGTATTACATGCTGTAGCAACCTCCATCGGTGTAATCCACAGCTTCTTAGGCCAACCCCATTGCTCATCGACTGGCAATTGACTAACCTCATCGAACGGCGGTTTTTCCCCAATCAACTCTTGATCATACAACAATTTGGCTGTCCCCCCTGCTCGATCATGCAGGTCGAACCGCATTTCTTGCGCAAAAGCAGTGAGGTGGTGCATCGCACCTGGTCCTATCCCTAGCACAGTAGGCCATGAGTATAAGTCCACTCTGCCCTCCTCGGGATAAGCGAGCATCCGATCATTTGCAAGGTAATTTGCCAACCGTCCCTGTGTTAATAATGACGCTGTTACCAGTGTTGTTTTGCCGCTTCCCTTGTCTCCCATAAACATGATTCCTTGACCGCCAATGGATAAACAAGAGCAATGCACGGGAACTGCGCCATGAAGAATGCTCTCCGAAGTTATAATTTGTCTTACAGACTTATAAGCATCAATAAAGAGGGCACGAACATCCGAGTTATAAATAGCTGCTTTCTTTTCCACGATATTAATGAAGATGAAACCCTGGGTTCTTTGATTCCAAATGCCCTGCCAGTTGCCAAAGGATGTGAATAATCCGTAGTCATCATATTCCATCTTCCGCTTTTCGGCCTCTTGAAATAGTTCTTTGAAATCAAACTGATAATGGGAGATCGCTTGAATCCGCCAATCCTGCGAGCTTTCTCCTTCCTCCACCTGGTAATGCAGATACGCTTTGATATGAACTAAGATATTTACATTGTCGCTTTCAATCGCGACCTTACCCTTGCAATGATTAAACCTTAAACGAAAACGATTAGCGGGCAAAAAACTGTTGTCTAATAATGCAATTAATTCTTTCAACGAAATCCCTCCTACATGTTGAGACCATGCTTCGCACTTTTTTGATGGATACTATGAACAAACCGCTCAATGGTATACAAATTATCCATAATCAACTCATTCTCTGGCCATTCCAATTCTAATGAAACCTCAATATCCACAATGATTTGAATAAAGCTAATAGAGTCTAATCCGATTGTTCTTAAATCCGTGTTGTAATCCATAGGCACCTGATCTCCTAAGTGCCTCTGCACGATTTCCGTTATTAGTCCTGCTAAAGGACTGTGATTACCTGGCATTAGCTGCGCTCAACTCCCGAAGATATTCAATCAATATTCGATAGACGGAACATTCTTGTTTCCGAATGGCAACTAGCTTCTCACGTATTTTCTCTTCAAATTCATGAGGCTTTCTCAATAGCTTCACATAGTCCATCTGCATTCGCTTCCAAGCATTAATCATGTCATTTAACGCACTATGTATACGTTCCATGTTGGTCATTTCATAATCCTCATTAAGCCAATCTATACATTTCGCAAGCTTCATCCATCCTGCTTGAAGATGCATAAAACATTCTAGGACAAAAATGAGCTGAGAGGGTTCACCAAAATGAGGTGACTGTAAGATTGCGTCTACTCTTAGATCTAGATTCTCGTTTTGCTGTTCGGATAAGCTCTTATGTAATTCAGTTTCTAATTCCGCTATTAATCGACCAATCTCCATAAGTGTATGAGGAACTGTAGGAAAACGAGGCAAATGATAATATCCCCTGCCAGGCTGCTCCCCTCTATGCGCCTCTAGAATTAACTCCTTATCTACCCATTCGCAAATGTGAAAGGGAGCTTCTCCAATTAGATATTGCTGGGTATCATGGTCTACATCCAATAAGATGACGCGAGTCCCAGCGTGAGCGCGATGATAGTTTTTGGAGTAAGGAAGACAGAAGCTATCACATGACAACATAACCGGCAACCCATATTCGTTAATAATTTCATCAATTGTAAGACCATTAATTAATGAGTTATGACTTACATTAGTTATCCCATAGACCTCGCGCAAACTATCCCATATTTTCACCGATAAATATTTAGGTTGATATTCGCCAGCACTCAGACACTGATCCAGAAAGGCAAGGCTATGATGAATTTGACGGTAAAAGACAGGCCTGGCATCCCATCCATTACTCTCGATCCAGGTTATCGCCTGATGCTCAGGACAGTCTTTGATAAAGTTGTACTCTCTAGCAATGTTAATATCAAAATTCCGCATATAACCTCCAAGCTAATGTCCTGTACTTTTGTACCGAAGCAACCCCATTCGCCACACGATATAAGCGAAACCGAAAGCTATGATGCCAACAACAGGTGTCATATAAAGCCAAACCATTTCATGCTTAACCAGATACTGCACAGGGTAGTAGTTCACGAATGCTAAAGGGACTATAAAAGTGAGAATGATCTTAATGAATGCAGGATAAATAGATATCGGATAGACGATAAAACTTCTCGTTTGATAAAACATAATATTTTGGATTTCACTAGACTTTGTCGTCCAAAAGGTGAATGCAGCGCATAACAGAAGCAGCGCTCCTTGAATTAGAACACCGCCAAACAACAGTAACAGAACATACATCGCTGTTTTTACCGACCAATCCAGCCCTAGTTTATAGAAGGAATATAAAAATAAGAGAATTCCTAATCCCCCATGTCCTATCGCGGCCATAATATCCGACTTCTTAGCCATAACATGAAATAAAGGCTTGATCGGCTTGGTCAGATATCCATCAAATTCACCGCCATGAACAGCACCTTCGAAGTCTCGAACACCGGTAAATAGGAAAATACATAGGCTGTAAGTGAGAAATACGAAGCTATACATGAACAACAGCGTACCCATATCCCAGCCTTGGATTTCAGAAAACCGAGTTAGAATGAGATAAAGGGTAACTACGGTGACACTCTCTCTAATAAGCACCGAAAAGGATAGTAAGAAGGTATCCCATTTATACATCATCCTTGACATCATAATCAGCTTCATGAATCGAAAATATAAGGCGATATATTCCGTCAAGGAATGTTTCCTAAAAGTATTCAATAGGTTATCCTCCTTGGATGATGAGCTTATTCTGAGCTCGGCGCCATAGTAAAAGTCCCGCTGCGGCTAATAGGAGGATCCATCCTATTTGCTCAATGAACAATCTCAGAATGTCTCCTTGGTGCGCTTCGCCTAATGCAATCGTCACTGGCGTGAAGTATATATATTTGAACGGAAGCCATTCAAATATATAGGCCAGCCAATCGGGTAAAAACCAATAAGGAATCGTCGCTCCGGATAATAGCAGTACCGCCGCATTTTTTATCGTCACAATACTCCATGTCTGATGGACCCAGAAGGCAAACAACCAAAAGATCAAATTGAAAAAATAAAGAAGCAAATAACTAAATGCTGCGCTAATCAGAAAGAAAAGTAGATTTATCCATGAATGCGAGACCTCTAATTGAAACATGAAAATTGACAATATGATTAACGGTAGCGCCTTTGTCCACAAATTAAATCCTACTTCGCCAATAATCATTGAGAAGACGTACGTTAGAAAATGATAGGGGCGGATTAAATCAGAGGCGATTTCACCAGATTTAATTTTCCCGTCAATTAAAAATTCGTTCATCGATAGAACAATTCTCATGAGCATGGCGATGACCGCATAAGTAACAGCCTGCTCTTGTGTAATACCTGCGAAGCTTGCTGTTGATCCATATACCGCCTTCCAAATCGCCACACTGATGAAGATGCTAAGCAACGAACCGAACAATCCTAGATAATACTCTAGCTTATAGGATGATTTGCGGTGAAAGGATCGTCTAGCGACTTCAATATAGGCTCTCATAGAGCAACCCTTTGCAAGCCAGCCTTATCATCCTCACCCTTATAGATCTCTCTGATGATATTTTCAATCTCAGGCTCCTGAATCGAGAGATCAACCAACTCGTTATGTTCGGAGATCATGGAAATAAGCTTAGAAGCCGATAATATATCCTTTTCAAACTGTATTTTATAGGTAAGACCTTCATTCGAAATGGAGATTACGGCGTCTATTGGCTGTAACTTAGGCGTGTTCTTAAAATCTACAACCAGTGTCCTGATTTTGCCGTAATTGTTCTTAATCTCCTCAATTCCACCATCGTAGATCTTATTTCCCTTATCAATAATGACCATCCTATTGCAGGTTTGCTCGATATCTACCATGTCATGAGTGGTCAGAAGGACGGTAACGTTCTTCTCCTTATTGATCGATACGAGCAGTTCCCTGATTTTCTCCTTGGCTAGGGCGTCCAAGCCGATTGTCGGCTCGTCCAGAAATAAGATGGATGGATCATGAAGCAGAGAAGCCAGCAAATCTGCCCGCATACGTTGACCTAGGCTTAACTGCCTGACTGGCGTGTGTATAAAGGTTCCCACATCAAGCAAATCAGTGAGAAACTGCAGATTCTTCTTAAAACGAGCCTCGGGCACTTTATAGATGTACTTTAGTAATTCAAAAGACTCGACAAGCGGCAAATCCCACCACAACTGTGTTCGCTGCCCGAATACAACACCGATATTCGCAGCGTTCTCCTCGCGGTGCTTATGGGGAACCCTTCCATGGACACGGAGCTCTCCTGCAGTCGGGACTAGAATTCCTGTCAGCATTTTGATCGTTGTCGATTTCCCTGCTCCATTAGGTCCAATAAAGCCGACCATCTCACCTCGTTCGATCTGAAAGGAGATATTATCTACTGCTGTTTTAGTCTCGTATTGCGTTGAAAATAAAGATTGTATCGAACCAACAAAACCTGGTTTTTTTCGTGGTATGTTGTATTGTTTCGATAGATTCTCCACCTGAATGATGCTCTTCACTTACATACCTCAAGTGCCCGCTGCACTAATGCCACGAGCTCATTTAATTTGTGACTTTGTCTGATCTCGACTAACACAGATTCCAGTGTAATATCTAGCGCTTCTTCAATTTCTATCATAAGATTCACTAGTCCCAGAGAATCTAAGCCAGAATCCCTGCCAATCACAACGTCTAGCGATGGTTTGAAATTTAAATTCGCTTCTTCCAGTACTTTCGCATAGCTTTCCAAGACGATTTGCTCCACGTTCACCATACTCAAAAAGACCTCCATTATATTTTTAGTAATTGATCCTAATATTCCATTGCTCGGGGTCTGGCCCATGCTGCGCCAGGAAGGCAAGCACCCAACGTTCCAGTCCAAAACCAACGCAACCCGTGACGGTCTCAGAAATATCTTTTATCGTGATCTGAAACGGGGCTGTAAACGCAGTGCCATGAACATTAAACGACGCTGCCGCCAAATAATCTTCCGGACCGTAGGCTAACTGAAGCTCCAGCTTACTTTCTTCTTCTAATTGAATTCTCTTAAACTTCTGCATAGAAGGGATAATAAACGGATCACTCGTCACACACACTCTCGCTGTTAACTTAAGCTCTTCTGCTATTTGTATAACCTTGTCTACTACATGCTTTCGTTGCTCTCTTACAAACGGTTCATCACCTAGAAACACGAGCTCTCGCACATGATAGTCTCGGAGTCGGCCGAACCCCTCCCAATTCATTCTTCCCTCGTGCCGGAATACGTTCTGGCGAAAAGTATAGACAGCAGGCCGATCCACATGCGCATGCTCTAAATCCATATAACAATGAAAGCAAGCAGCTGGAGTTAAAACGAAGTTTGGCTGTGCTATCACGTCTGCCGCGTGTCCCTCCTCAACCTCTCTGCTCAGCTTTAACAAATCATCGACGTCTTCCCTAGGATGACAGACAAACATCGAATATTGCGGAGATGTGCGGAGGTATCCCGTTTTCTCCATGGCTGAGAGGGGCAGCAGCGTCGGATATTGCGTTTCCTCGGCACCCAACTCCATCGCCAATTGTCTAAATCGGTTATCAAAATAATGGAGCAGGTGCAGCGCCTCTCCCTTTAACCTAATTAACCCCTCACCATAATATTTAACGAGCCCTTCTGGAAAATCGGTATTATAAGGTTTCTCACTGCAATCTCCGATTGTGTGAATGACAGTCTGCTGCGACAGATTTCGAGGGGACTGGCTTTGTTTAATCATTCGCTGGATTTTAGAGAGAACTTCCTCGGTATTCGTCCCCTCCTCCAACTCAATTATTAAACCTTCCTTCATTCTTTCGATGGAAACAATCTTCTCTGACGCGAAGCCTACTAACCGTATAATCTCGTCTTCAGGCTCCACTTCAAGCCTTAATTTATTGTTGCCCATAGCGGTTTCCTCATTTTTAAAAAAGTAGGTTGAAAGCTTCATCTCGGAACGATGTCTGGCGCGTTACAGTTCTCTCTTCACCAGAAACGGCAATTTCATTCAAGTAGGCCGTATCAATCGGCTTAGCGTCCTGTAGGATCTGATCAGAAATGATTTGCGGATAAAACTGATCCACATGATGTAAAGTGTAATAGCAGGCCTTTTCCAATTTAAGCTTCTTCATCAACGTTATCCATTGGGCTAAGCGCTCTTCGCTTTGATTCAATCTCAGCGTGTTTGCAATATCAATCAGCTTGTATAAGACAACATCACGACGGCCCGAACTCCATAAGCTGCTGGATCCTTCTCGGAAAAAATGAATGCATAGCTGCGCCAAATGCGTCTCCCATGGAAGACCTTTTACTTCATACAGATCATTCGCATACAACTCGGTTCCGATCTCAAACACTTCACGAGTAATATCGTTCTCCTTCGAGTCAATATGGAAGTTCACATCAATTTCGTGATAACTTATGAAAGAAGAATCCACCATTTTCACATAAGGAACCAGATCGTGATAATTCATTCGCTGAATCATTTTCTCTTTCCGGGTGGCTTCCTTATACTCCCCGTTGTGCAGAAAGGTTTGGATATACCCATGCTTTCGCAGCACCTCATCCAGTCGTTCCAAATCATCTTCCAAAACTAAAATATCGCTATCGTTCGAACGGCGCTCACCCAGTCCATATAAGCTAGCATTAAATACGAGACCTTTAAGCGCCGCATAACGAATTCCCTTATCATCAAGCTCTTGAAGAACAGGTAAAATAATTTGATTAATCTCTCTTACTTGCTGTGCCTGCGCCTTAACGATGAGGTCTATCGCTTTTAAAAACTCTTTAAACAATAATTTCTTCCGAAGGTCACCTAAGCCAAAATAAAAATATCCCGATAAGCGGTGATGCATGATTTGACCGCCAATCCAACCCCAGTCGATTTCATGGGAAGACAATTCTACCAGTCTATCGTTTTCCTCAACCGTACGGTTTTTCAACAATGAAAGTAGTAGAAATTCTTTCTCTACATTTTGATTACCCAAGTTCATCACTACACCTCTTCTTTATCCTCTTACCTTTAGTTATTTTCCATCAAATGGAACGAATCCCATTAGTCATTTATATAACAGATTCACCTCTATTTCTTTAGATTTTCTCACATTCCTATTTCTAATATTATCTGGATAAATTTGAAATTCACTATCAAAGCGTATAACTTATGTACTTATATACATTTATTAGAAACAAAAAAGCAGCCCCGCGCTTGAGCGCAGAACTGCTGTTCTTTTTTTATCTATATATACCTGGCAAACCTGTTCACCTTACACACTATCGGGAAATGCAACAAAAAATCGGCATTTCCTCGTTCTAACGGTGAATGAACCTTGGAATACAACTCGAACCCATAAGTTCCTGCTTGTTCATACTCTGAATCATTTATCCATTCAAATAACTCTCCATAAGCATCACCAGCTCTGTCGATGTCCCCTTTATATTCCAAAACAGCGTAGGTCGCTTTAGGAAGTTCGTATAAAATCATATCTACTGGGAGCTCTGCGTCAGGACTAACTTTTACACCTGCTATCCATGTAAACAGATCAATATCCGGGTTATAATTTGGCGGGTCGATGAAAAGGCCATAGGTAATTGGGAGATCGACAGCACCGCTCACTTCTTCTATTTTTTCATTAAACGATTGCTGTAGCTTCGGGATTATCTGCTGCTCCCTAGTGTCTTTCAACAGGGTTTCAACCTTCATTCCTATGATCCGGAAGTTTTCTCTTTCAACGATTCTTATAGTCATCCAACGACCTCCTAGAGAAGTTTATTCCCCTGTTCTTTCTACAAAAACAAACTATCCCCTCTTTTTGGAAGGATGTATTGTTCAGCAAACCTGCCCGTTAACTGAGCGAAGGGCTGCTATGAAGCAGCCCTTCTGGTATTTAACTATCGTTCCCAGTTAGTTGAATAACTTATCTCAATTTAGATAAAACCTCGCCAATATTACTCCACTCATATATAAGAAGATTCAATTCATTACCGGCAATTGTAATCTTATCCGCTTTAAATAAATTAGCACCGTAATATTCGTAGAAATAACGGGTTTTATTATCTTCTAATACTTCAACAAAAACTCTATTGTAACCGAGTTCTTCAAATTGAAGAAAAAGTTGTTTAAAAAGTTGCTTCCCCACACCTTTTCCTTGATATTCTTCAAGCAAATATATAGATGTTAAATCACCAGAATTATCGATATTATTACTTTCTCTTTTTCCGCAATCTGCAAATCCTACGATTTCTCCCTCATTATTTAATGCGACAAATATATAATTCCCCTTTTTAGAGATATTACGATTCCACAAGTCCTTTCGTTGGTCATAAGACAGGTTCTTTAAAAACTCATCTGATATAATGTTTTTATAAGTAGACTTCCAACTATCAACGTGAACCTTTGCAATACCCTTTGCATCCTCTAAAATAGCTTTTCTAATGTACATTGAATCTCCACCTCCTTCGGAGAGTAAAGCTCAAAATTTGTTCCATCTTATCACAAAATTTCCTTCCCTTGTATAAACTATCCTGCCCGTTAGCGTAATGAAGCAGCCGACCATTGTGATCGGCTGCTTCCGTGTTTTTATTGAACTATCGTTTCCCGTTAGTTGAACGAGCTCTCCGTAAGGCTGTACTTATGAGGTAAAGCATTAGCGAAATAATGGTAAACTTTTTCTCAGTGATGGTCTATCAGGCCAAGCAAAGTAAAAACGCGTGTGATCTCGCTCCACTCCCGGCTACTTTAGAAGGGTTACCGTAAGTCACTCAATCTATTGTGTGAATCATCCATTCCCCTTGGTCATTTTGCCTAAAAGCATACAGCATTTTCACGTCTTCTATTAACCCGGTTTCTACATCAAGACGTTGACCGATAATCCTAATATGTACGTTTCCATAAGGTAAATCTTGCTCGATACTCTCGATGTTCGTAAAGCAGTACTGATATTGGTCACTGTAATAAAACTCCATACTATCCGCCAGATTTTTATTTACAAATCCGGCTCGATATCGTTTATTATCATGCTCAACCAACGAAGCGAGATTATTTTCGAGAGCAGCCAGTACGGGCACATTGCTCTCGGATAATTGATCGTGGAAGGAGTCCAGATTTATCGTAAGACCCGATTTGAAATTAGATGAAGTCTTCATATTCGAAACGTAATCATTCAATTTATTCTTAAACTCAGTTAAGTCTTCTTTATTATTAATTTGTAATGTAACTTCTGCTCCTTCTACAGATGCAGGAACATAGTAAACCTTAGAGATCAAAGAAAGCAACTCAGTTATCTCTTTTATTAAAGTCACATATTTTGTTTGGTCAAGTGCAGTGAACTCTTTGTTATCTTCAAAGCTTTTTTGTATACTTTCAGTTATTGATTTCATATCTACACTTATTGGGGTTAATAACTGAGTGTTAACCGAACGATCTACAATATCGGAATAAGCCTCAATTACAGATAGTTTTACGACAGTATCATTAATATGTTCGATCGTCATCATGTTGGTTTCATTCTCAAGTATAGAATTATAATTACTCCATATCTTGAAAAGCGAACTACCCACTATTCCTTCCACTTTCATTTTATCGTCGTTTTTTTTCAGGTGACTATATAATATACCTGCTGAAAAAATAATCAATAAAATAAGTATCCCCAATACAATTGTTGGAGTATTCTTTTTCATTTTCTTCACGCCCCCATTATCCTTTACATAGTATTTGTTTATTAAAAACAAACGCTTTAGATATGCTTATAGTTGCGCTTCTTATTAAACTAGTAGAGTAAAGGGCTGGGGATCCCAACCCCTCCTCATCAAACCGTACGTGCAGTTTTCCCGCATACGGCTTTCCGACGTTCTTCATCCAGGGCAGTACGGTTATTCCATGTGGATAATGTTTTCAGTCCTGTACGTTGAAGCAGAAAATGCATCCCTGACCAGTTCTGCTTGCGCTTCCTGTGTTTGTTATTCCAGAACAGTCTTAATCTCCTCAGAATATACCAGTCCATTTTCGAAAGGAAACGGTTTGCCATACTTCGATCACATCCAGATGAGCGTAGAAATTACGCCATCCTTGGATCAAAGGATTCAGCAGCTCGACCATTAGCTTTAACGGCCAGTTTAATCGGCCTCTGGCTGCCGTTTCATCCTTCACACGATTGCGCATCTTCTTCATTGCTTTCTTCGATGGAAAGCTTCGCAGTCGATACTTTGTCCCGTTTTTGTGGAGGTAAGGCATCTTCCGATGATGAAAGCCAAGAAAGTCGAACCCGTCCTGGTTCTTCCAAAGACATACTAGCTTTGATTTGGACGTGTTCATGGTCAATTCCAGTTTCCCAAAGATCGCTTTAAGGGTACAAATCGCCTCGAGCGACTTCGGTTTGTATCGGCACAGAATGACAAGATCGTCGGCATACCTTACCAGCTTTCCAAGATGAGAAAACCGTTTTTCCCATATCGTATCAAGGTAATTGAGATAGATGTTAGCCAAAAGTGGAGAGATTACGCCGCCTTGTGGGCTGCCGATCTCCGTTTTGTGCCATACGCCATCCTTCATTACAACTGCTTCAAGCCACTGTCTAATTAACTTCAGAGTAGCCTGTAATATCTACGTCGACCACCCAGTTGACGACGCCCCAATTAATGTTTTCCCGGATGCTCTTAATAGCCTGGTGAGCCGACCGCTTGGGGCGGAATCCGTAAGAGCAATCCTTGAAATCTGCTTCGAATATGCCTTCGATTACCAGTTTAGTTGCCATCTGAATAGTCCGGTCACGGATTGTTGGAATACCCAAGGGACGTGTCTTTCCGTTTGACCGGAGACGGTCGGTATTCCCCATTCATAAGCTGTTGTCTGATCTTTTCGATGAAGGGTTCTTCGCCAATCTCTCGAACGATGAATTGGATCGTTTGTCCATCAATGCCGGCACTGCCGCGATGACCTTGCCTTACTAAAGTAGACAGTAAGAAAGCCTCATAACAACCGTTAGTCTAATCATTTAAACCGCCTCAAAAAGCTGTAATGGCGTGACGTAACCGTTGGAGGAATGCGTTCTCCGTCGGTTGTAAAACAGCTCAATATATTCGAATACAGCCTTTTTAACTTCAGCCCTAGTCTTAAATTTACGCTCATTAAGCCATTCCATTTTAAGCTTCCCCCAGAAAGATTCCATTGGGGCGTTATCGTAGCAATTACCTTTGCGACTCATGCTGCAGACGAAATCGTGTTTCTTTAGAAGGCATTGGTATTTCTTGCTGGCATATTGAACACCACGATCAGAATGGACGATTAAGCCCTTTACTGCACCTAAGCGGCCTATGGCTTGTTTTAATGCAGAAGATACGAGTTCAGTCTTCATGCGGCTGTCCATTGCCCACCCTACGATGGCGCGGCCATGCAGATCCATAACTCCCGCGAGGTAGAGCCAACCTTCATCGGTTGGAATATACGTAATATCGGTCAGCCATTTCTCACGTGGTTTCATTGTTTCAAAATTTTGATTTAGAAGATTTTCCGCAACAGGCAGATTGTGTTTAGAATTCGTTGTCGCCTTGTATTTCTTGACCACTTTAGACTGAATTCCGTTTGCTTGCATGAGGCGGGCTACACGGCCTCGGCTAGCTTTCTGGTCAGGTGGTAGATTCTTTGTAATTTGCGGCGATCCGTAGATCTTACGGCTTGCATGATGGATATTTCGGATCGTATCTAGCAGCTTCCGATTTTCAACGCTACGTTTGCTTTCAGGTCGCTTAATATAAGCATAATAGCCGCTTCGAGAGACATGGAGAGCCTGGCACATCTTTGCAATCCGAAATTCGAAGCGGTGTTCATAGATGAACTTGAACGTGTTTACTTCAGATTTTTCGCAAAGTAGGCTGCCGCCTTTTTTAGAATTTCGTTTTCTTCCTTGAGATCAGCGAGTTGCTTACGAAGCTTACGTATTTCCTCATCTTCTGTTTTAAGTTTTCCACTACCAGGAAATGATTGTTCGCCGTCTAGTTTATACAACTTTACCCAGTCTTTGACCGTCGTATAATGCACGCCCAGTTCCTTAGCTGTCTCAGAAGCTGTTGATTCTTCAGCCAAAATACGCAGGACTACCTGCTCCTTAAATGCCTTGTCGAATTTCTTCCGTTGTCCCATATGAACCCCTCCATGATTTATTATAGAGGTTTTCTTCGTGTGCATCTATTCGGGGCAAGGTCACCTGCTGATTTGCCCGACGTCGTAGACTATGTAACGCATCGGATCGGCAGTGGGAGAAAACAGGTAAAATAGCTGATAAGCCCCCAGGCTAGTAAGTCTAGGGGCTTATCATTTTATATGGAATAAAATTGGACAGAACCAAATGAAAAAGCTCCATAAGCAGCCTTATCATTACGCTTCTAGTTCACCAAGCTTTAATACCATGTTATAAAGCTCACCATTTCCTCGTTGCCTTAAACTAACTTTTAAGCCATATTTCTCATAAATGAAAGAGAGCTGGCAATTCTTCTATCGTGAAGAAGTTACATCCGTTATTTTTTGCTATATCCTCTATAAGCTCCACTTCAGAAGGACTATCTCCGAGGCGTGTTCCATCAATATGCGAAGCTCCACGGCGATCGGTCTGCGGCTTAAAATGTGCGATTGCCATATTATCCATCAGATGTGAATCCGGATCATTGCAAATTTTGCAAAGTGAAAGGTACATGCAGTCTAGCGACATGTCTTTGGGCAGAAACTTATGCTCACAACAATCACACTTAACCCGCTTGTCCTCGCTGACGGTAGCAACTGCAGGGTCGGCAACAATATCCGAAAATGCCTGCCAAAGCGAGAAATATTGGACAGTCGTAACGACGGCCGGCTCGTTCGTGATTGTAAGCGGCAGCCCCGCTTTGCGAACCACATCGTGGGCTGCAATATTTAATTGATGCAATCCCAGCCAGAATCCTTTTGGAATTATGATGCGAACAAAGGGGGTCGTCGTCATCCTTCATTAGCCTCCTTCCTGTCTACATAAGAAATGTCGTCTTGCCAGATGAACAGTTATTATCGTACCCGTTCTTAGATGGTGTGTAAAAGACTGGTCGAAAGTTACACTGCCCAGTATCTCCCACGTATTCGTAACCGCTTTCAATTCCATCGTTTGTTCGTGCTCGCGGGAAATAATCCAATCCACTTAACATGCGATTTGGCTTATTCAAGCATCCGATCAATACTTATTCGGCAGCCAACCTAGCTCAATGCTTTTACCCATATCCCAGCTGTCCCAGCCTTCCCACTTCGGTTCGTGCACCGTATCGAGCAGCAACTTATAGCTCCAGTAGAACCAGCCGAGCCCGCGTTCCCATGCTTGAAATTGCATGTCTGCGAGGCTTCGGTAGAGCGTCTGGCGTTCCGACGGCGTCATGTCCTTCAGCCCTTTGGTATTGTTGAAGACGCACCATTCGCCGACGATTACCGGGAAGAAGGCCTGCATCTCTTCTACTTCCGCCGCGCTGCGCGAGATATAGGAGGCATAACCATCCGGATCGTTCGCTTGACCCGTCATATCCGCGACCATTAGGTAAAAGTGCATATCCAGCACTACATTGACGAACTCGTCTTCCTTCATGAAGCCTTTCCATTCGTTCGCCCGGAACCCGTCATGCAGGACAACGGCCTTCGAAACGGGCATGTGCCGCCGAAGTACCCGGTATGCATCGACATAGAACGTCCGCAGGAACGCGGTCGTCACGGGCGCCGAACCTTGGGCTTCCACCGGATCGACGACCGGATAACGGTTCGGTATGTCAGCCAACGTCCAAACTTCCTCGGAGATGGGTTCGTTCAGCACTTCAATGCCCCACAAGCCCGGCCGTGTCCCATAACGCTCCGCCAGCCGCTCCAATACGGTAAGCGCAAACTTCACGGCTTCTAGGTCTTGACTCCACTTGCAAACGCCGCAAAGCCCGCCGTTGTCGAAGCCGTTCTGGCTGCCCGGCACTGTGTGCAGGTCGATCAATATTTGCAGCCCGTATTTCTCCGCCCAATCGAACGCCTTGTCCAAATATTCGATGCAGCCAACGAACGGCTCGACATCCCCGAAGATAAAATAGGGAACCGGAATCCTCACCGTGTTCAAGCCCTTATTGGCTATATAAGCGAAATCGCGTTCGGTAATGTAGGCCGAACGGTGCTGCAGGTACCGCTCCAGCTTGATATCTTGAGGCAGCTTCCGGCAAAGCCACGTCTCGTCCTCGCAGTCCGTCCCGGCAAACATCGATGGACTCATCCATTTCTCCAGCACCAGCCAATTGCCCAGATTCACGCCTCTAATTCGTTCCATCATTTTTCCTCATCCCCTGACGTCTGATGTGCAGGCCATTCAGACAGATATGATCTTGACACCCCACGGTGCGATCGCGACAGTCTCCTCCTGCTCGAATACCGTACCATTAAGTATAGCTTCCCTATGTAACCTCTCCATTGGACGGTGTTAGTCTCTACGATTGGACAATTTTGAACCTCCCCTTGCTTGCGCAGCTCACCGAGCGAAATCCCAAAATGTCTCTTGAAAACCCTGTAAGAATTAGAAATGTCATCGTAATCGACCATTTCCGGCACGGCTTTGATCGATAGCTGCCCATCCAGCAGCCAACCAATCCAATGCGCGTAAGTTAGCCTCCCTGCTGATGTGAAGAGGGCTGGCCCGCATTCGTTGTTCACTGTGATAAATACACATTATCTCAAGTGGCGATGATTTAATTCCATAGCACTTTGTGGACATGCCACCCAATGCGTTCACCGAAGCAGGCCCCAATTCATTTAAACAATCCTGAATTTCGAAAGATCCATTCTTATTTGAAAACATGAAAAGGGCTCAATCTTTGACATAATGTGTTTGACTAAAACAACATCATCAGAGAAAGGAGCACCTTTTCAAATATTTATTTTTGAAAGTCCACAATGACATCGGAAAGCGCTCTGCGGCCTGTCGGAATCTCCCGTTCGCGAAGTTCTTCCGGCAACTCATCCACTGGCGCGCGATAACCGAGTGCCACTACGCAATGAAGGTCGTATTCCTCCGGTATGTGCAAAACAGACCTTGCTGCCGCTGCATCGAATCCTCCCATAGCCCGAGTGTTCAGTCCCTTCTGTGCGGCTGCAATCGCGAGCGTTCCCCAAGCTGCGCCTGCATCGAACGAATGGCTACGGATTGGATCTCCCTGTTCGTTCGTTTTGCGGGAGAGAATCAGGATCAGCATAGGCGCTTTCGTGCACCACACCATATTGCGAGGAACGATAAATGAATGAAATTGTGCTAGCTTCTCCTTCGTATCAGCTACAATAAAGCGCCAAGGCTGCAAATTATTGCCCGACGGTGCCCAGCAGGCGGATTCCAGTATGCGATTGAGCAGCTCTTCCGGCACCGGCTTTTCCTGAAAGGCTCGCGACGACCACCTGTTCAAAAATAACTCATCGACTTGATATTGCGTCTTTCGCTGCGATTTGCCTTCGATTAAGTTCACCATTTACTAGCCTCCTTAGAAGTTGAGCCATCTGGTTATGCTTTTTCTCCCATTATTAGCTTTTCAAAAAGAAAGTAAATCAGACCAAAACTGTAACAATGTAGTCTAGGTCTGCTTTTTCGAGCTACTATTCAATAGAAGCTTTAGTTGCGTTGTATACCGTTTCTGTGAACTTGTCAATTTCATCTCGTGACATCCGCAGCTGGGTTACGGAATGGCCGTATCCAATTTCTGTTTCCCCTTCTTCCAATCCCTTGAAAATGCCGTCAATAAACGCATCCGGTGATTCTCCTTGTGTATGCAGACCCGTTCCGCCTAAGTCCGTATTTACAACCGGCGGTACTACTTCGATCACTACTACGGATGTTGTTGAAAGCTGGTGTCTTAGGCTCATAGTGAAAGAATGAAGTGCTGATTTGGTGGCTGAATAAATCGGGGCAATCGCAAGCGGAGCAATCGCTAACCCAGACGTCACATTAATAATAGCTGCCTCTTCTTTCTCGGCAAAGTATGGTGCAAACAGCATGGAAAGATGGATTGGCGCTTCCGTATTTGCTGTAATTTCTTTACTAAAGTAGCTCCAATTGTTCTTCACATCCGCTTTTAAAACATTGAAACGCAATTGAATCCCTGCATTGTTGACCAATACATTTATTTCCGGATAATTCGCAGTTACCCAATCAAATAATGCTGAACGCTCGGATTCAACCGTCAAATCGCATACTCGGGTAATCAAGCCGGGAAGATTTTCTTGGGCTTGTTGAAGAACGTCTTCACGCCGCCCGCAAACGATTACTTGATTTCCATCCTTCATAAAGCGTTCCGCAAAAGCAAGCCCGATTCCAGAGCCTCCGCCTGTAATAAGCACTGTGTTTCCCGAAAGTTTCATCCTGTTTTCCTTCTTTCATTCGTTTGCCAGAACAACTAACCATCTGGTTAGTTATAATGTACTATTAACTAACCAGTTTGTCAATTGGACAACCATATGGTACATTGTGAATGATACTTTCAAGCACAGGAGGGGTTTCATTTGAGAAACGCTGAAGCAACAAGAGAACGAATATTATTGGCAGCTAAAGAGGAATTTTCTTCCTATGGCATCGCAGGAGCACGCGTGGATCGCATTGCTAAGAAGGCTGAATGCAATAAAAATATGATTTATATTTACTTTGAGAATAAAGAGACACTCTTTACAACTGTTCTACAGAATAACTTGAAACTTGTCTACGAAGAAATCACCTTCACACCTTATGATCTTCCAGGTTACGCAGCAAGGGTATTCGATTATGCAATGGCAAATCCCGAATTATTTCGTTTAATGGCTTGGTATGGTTTGGAGCAAAATACTGTTAGTTTAACTGAACATTCATTAGAAAAACAAAAGAAAATAGAAGAGGTAATGAATGTGCAAAGTTCTGGGATGGTTGGAACGACTTTCACTCCTGGTTTTCTCCTGACAGCTATCATGGTTTTAGCTACCGCATGGTCACCTGCAAATCCTTTTGGTCCATCGTTTGACCCCAATGCTTTAAAAACGCCAAAAGAGACTAGGGATTCAATATTCAATGCAATTAGCCTAATGTCTAAAGTGTGAAGAGGGATACTTAGTGCCCCTTTGCGATATGCAGTTAATCCAAACGAAACGTTGGGCCTCAACTACACGACGAACGGCAACCGGTCGTTTTGGGGACCAACTGCCGTCATCATAATTGAGCTAAATTGATTGGTATTCCCATTAAGCAAATCTTAAAAGACTGGTCGAAAGTTATACTGCCCAATAACATAACGAAGGCCACCGATCTTGCGGCGCCTACTCGTTAATTCTGGTATTTAACTAACATTCCCCGTAATAATAATAGAGACATAGGAATTTGGTTCAAGTAGAAGCACTCAACGCATTCATGCCTACTTCTTTAGGAATGTTTAATTTTAGCAATGCTGCAACTGCATAAGCGCTAGAAACCATATTAAATGTCCATACTAATCCAACTGCTGTTGTTAACTTGGAAGCAACTCCAACTTCACCAACACGTTTTGAAGTAGGCCAATACTTGAAAAAACCTCTGTCAAAAAAATTTCATCATCGGCATCACAAGCTAACGAAAAATTAGCATAGCCGGTACGAAGCTCTTCAGGTCCTACCAATATCGACGCCTCAGCTAAACTACCTCAGTTTTTTTAGAGTTATTACTAGTTTGAATCTAATTCGTTATGCATTTAATGCACCGATACGACGATGATCCAAGAGAATAGAAAGATATACCGGCCTGGGCGCAAGCAGGGATATTACCCATGGAACCCAGGTGATGTGGGAACAGAGCGGCAAAGCCTATCAATACAAGATTGAAACATCCAATGACAATGTCAATTGGACCTTACAAGTTGACAAGACCAATTGTTGATCATGTCCGAAACGACTGAACACCCAAACAATTCCTTATAGATATGCTGGCTCACCATTTCGAAACCATGCCATCCAAACCTTCAATTGCGTTACATGCCCTTCATAACCGTACAGCTTATAGCGACGCTGCCATTTCATCAATGTAGTATTGTTAATCTATATTTCTTAGCAGCAGCTAGAAAACCAATCTCTCCACTAGAAACTTCTTCAATGATATTGAGTTTCTCTAGCGCAGTATATTTTCCCCCGACCATGAAAAAGCTCCCCTTACAGTAACAGGTTTTATTTTTTAACCTGTCTACCGTAAGGGGGGCATATCAGTAGTGATATGCTCCCTGGTTATCTTTATTCCCCATTACTTTTACATAAAAGGAGTGCTTTTTCCATCCCGATATCCACTTTTACTTTGTTTTATCCGTATCTTTTTTCATGGCCTTGTTACCTGCTTGGTCAACAGATTCTTGATAGATGTCAGCGTAAGTTTTTGAATCTTTAATTAGATCGTCGCAGAAAGCCGCTACGTCACTGCCCGTCACTTCGAGCACACCTTTCCCCAAGGCCGCCCCCTCTTCAAAAAGATCGATAATCCCCGAGAGCAAACCCGTCCCGTCGGTTAGCTCAACAGGGCCGACCTTAAAAAGATATTTTTGAATCTCTTTATAAACAATCTGATAATCTTGCGGGAGCGCTTTGACACGCGCCATGTGCGCTCGCCACTCTTTTTTGCCTTCAATGATATCTTGTATTCTCATTTTATCCCCCTATTTACCTAATTTTTTAGCGATATTATTGTTGAGTTGCTCGCGCCACTTGTCGCGAAAAGACTTTGCCCCTTCTGCGCCGGCTAGCGCTGAACAGAAGCCTTTGATATCGTCACCCAAAACCTCTTGGACACTCTGACCGTCCGCCGCCGTTTCTTCGAGTAGGCCAAGCACACCGTCAAGAATCGGCATGAGGTTGCGACCGGTGAAATCTGAGTGCGGCCAAAGATTGGCTTTAATTTTTTCCCATGCCGCTTGATAATCAGCCGGCAGCTTTTTGGCTCGCGATTCAAAAGTTTTCAATTCTTTAGTCATGTCGCTGCCGGTGATTCTTTCCCAAAAATTCATTATTTTTTCTCCTTTAACTCGTTAATTTTTGATGATACGAACTCCCATTTTTCCCAGAACTTCCGTAGTTCCTTGCGCCCCGCGTCGTTAAGCGCGAAAAACTTGCGCGGCGGTCCCATGTCAGAGGGCTTCTTGGTGATCTCCACCAACTTGTTTTTTTCAAGCCGGATCAGGATAGTGTACACCGTTCCCTCCACAACATCTGTGAAGCCGAGGACGTTCAGCTGCCGCGTGATTTCGTAGCCGTAGGTTTCTTTGTGGCTTATAATTTCAAGGACACAGCCCTCAAGCGCCCCTTTGAGCATTTCCGTTAGGTTTTCCAGCACAATCACCCCTTGCTATTCTGTATCACCGGTATAAAGTGATACTTACTACAGCTATAAAGTAACACGTAGTAGTTGGTTTGTCAATAGCGTTTGCTCTGACACGGATTTTACGTTTTCAACTATCCTGCCCGCTAGCTTAACGGCCGCTGCCACAGGCATAATATGAAAAATATTTCGGTTCATTTTTCACTTTTTACAAGCTCACTATGATCTATAATGGAATTAATTCATTTTGGGTAATCGAGGTGTCCCTTGGACGAAAATTTTACGTTGTGGACGGAATATTTTATCGTAAACAAGCAAAGCTTGCAGCCGATCTACTGGGATGATCCCTATCGGTTGGACCCTCATGAGTACGCTACCATCGCCCGTTCTATACAGCAGTTCCAAATCGGGGAAAGTTCGGAAGGAAAGTATTTGATAGAATCCACCAAGCGGTACATGTCTGGCAATCCGGACAAGAGCTATTTGGAGGCACTGATCCAATTCGTACATGAGGAGCAGCGGCATGCGCTGGATTTGGCCTTGTTTATGGACAAGCAGAACATTCCGACGATCCGTAAGCATTGGGTGGATCAGACGTTCCGAAAGTTGCGGCGTTTTGCCACTTTGGAGCAATCCATCACGGTATTGCTTACAGCCGAAATCATTGCGGCGGTCTATTACGACGCATTGAAAAAGACCACGAAATCCCGCACCCTGATCGAACTTTGCGAACAAATCCTCCGTGATGAGTCGATGCATATCGAATTCCAATCCGACGCTTTAAGGCAGTTCGCTAGGAAACGCCTAAAAGGCATCAATCGCCTCATCCGCTTCAGCCGTCTCTTTCTACTATCTGGAACGCTGGCCGTCGTATGGTTCTATCACGGGAAGGTGTTCCGGGCAGGGGGTTACAGCCTAAGGGCGTTTTTAAAAGGGGCCTTGGCGGAGCATGAACGCTCAGAGCGGATTATAGAGCGACGTACGCATCAGCCCTATTAATGTCCTCTGAGGATAAAGTATATGACTCAACTGTATTGATCCGCGCGGGATCAGCGCCTTTAGAAAAGCGCCAAGTCCGCTTAAATAAGTATTAGACTACCTAAGTAATAAACCAGCGGCAGCCTTGGATCGGGTCTGGTAAGCTCCCCATAACGGCAAGCTGTTCCTTCAAACCGCCGCAGGCGACGACATACTCGTCCCCGTCGCCCGGCAGTAGAGTAGCTTTTTAAAATTTAACGATTCAACGCGATTTTCCATTAGGCATTACCTTCCTTAGAAGGTTTGTTGCTGGGTGCAAACCACCCAAGAAGGGCTATCGCCACCAATACAACATAGAAGACGGAAGTCCAAACCGTGCTATGGGGAAAATGATGGTCCAAAACCCCAATATCCTCATGGGCAAGCGTAATGACGGCAAGCTTTACCCCAACCCAGGCAACGATCGCGTAAGCCGTTGTCTCAAGTGCTGGGCGTTGGCCAAGCAGTCTTACAAACCAAGTAGCTGCATATTTGATTAAGACTAAGCCAGCGATTCCGCCAAGCACCACTACAATAAATTGTCCACCATCCATACCGCCGAAATCTCCAAGCGGCGAGTCTGGCAGTCCAAGCGCAAGCGCTACCGCAGCTAGAATGGAATCAATCGCAAAGGCGAGGTCTGCCAACGCAATTTTTCCAACCGTCGGCCAAAAGGCTTTCCCTGCCGCTTCTTTCTTCAGTTCTTTGTGGATATTCTCATTCTTATTACCAAAACGCGCTTGGATGATATGCTTTAAGCCTAGGTATAGAAGATAGGCTGCACCGATCGCCTGCACCTGCCAGACATTCGCGATAAAGGATATCGCAAAAAGGGCGGCAAAACGAAAGACAAAGGCCATAATGATTCCATAGTTGATCGCTCGTTTCTTCTGTTCATACGGTAGTTGCTTCGCGATGACCGCTAACACAAGCGCATTGTCAGCCGACAGCAATCCCTCCAAACCGATAAGAATGAGTAAAGCCCATGCATACTCCAACCACAATGACTCCATCTTGAATTATCTCCCCTCAATAACCATGTTAAGTATAGTCAGTCAACAATTATATATCTGGATAATATTCACTTGCCCGACAATAGATATACGTAAAAAATCGCAATGGAGTTCATATGCCTTCGTGCGGCTCCGACAAAAACTTGCCGCTACTTATGGTAAGGCTCTCCGCGTTGTCTGTAACGGCAAGTTTTAAGACCATCCGCAATGGATGGCCTTTATCCAATTTCGAAAGCTGGCTAAACGACGAAAAGGCTACCCAGCATTATCGCTAGGTACCCTTTTGTCATTCGTCCAATAAAAATAACTCAGTCCATGAACATTCTCCAGAACGCGTTAAAGCCGCTCAACTTGTAATTTGCAGCGTTCTCCGGGTCACGCGATGCGAAACTCAGCGACGCGTCGGCCACTGCGACGAAAATTGCGTTTGCAAACTCTGGATCGTGCCCACGGAAAATCTCGTTGGACCTGAAGTGGAACTCGTAGAGGCAGCATAGCACTTATGTTCTTAATTTCGAGCTTCACATCGGATGTAATAGCAACACCGTTAATATTGGTTAATAGCATCTTTTGCCCATATTAAGACGTAACTGGATAAACCCCTTCGATAAATCAGCGCTGCGCGAACAAATAAGCGACCATTTCATTCTCCCTCCGTTTTTCTGATTTAGTGCTTGGGAACAAAAAACGCGCTACCTACCCTGCGCGTTTGTATAACGCAGGGTAGGTAGCGCGAAGAGCGTTACCGCCCACCTAAAATTAATTGAATGTGTTAACGCTCATTATGATGATGAAACTGTTTTAATGTTTGAATGAACCTATGTTATTTCCTGCTCATCCATGTGTTATCCAACTATCGTACCCGTCAGCTTAATCTTTCGTTGAAAATATCAGGATTGTACACCAAGCTTAGTTTGAATTTTATTATTTTTAAAGAATCTTCACCTTAGCAATCTCTCTTCCTGCCCATAGACTGAAGGTGTAACCACTGACAAGAGAGTTCCATGGTGCCTCATCAACGAGAAAGCATACGTCGGCATATGTATCCCATGTGCCTTCGACTAACCTTGTAATTCTGATGGGTACAGTCCAAGATTCCCCGGTAAACAGTTTTCCTTCAAGTTCTCCATAGTTAACGATGAGATCCCAAAGCCAGATATTAATGGGATATTAACTTGGATCCCTTTCCCATGCAACGATGGCTTTGACCGTACGTGTTGATTCCAAACTCAGCCTCCTTAGCTCAACGAGGCTGTCCGTTAACATAATGACGCTTCGCCAGTTTAATACTTTAATTTTATTGGAATATCTTTAAACTCCAACTTTTTTCAGGAAGTGATTGTTTTCAATTATACTTTTGATCCTATTCATTGTATTAGGACCTTTGGGTGTCCCGCCTCTTCTGTTCAGCAAGATCCACCTGAGACAAGCGAGCGCTTCGAAAACTTCAAGATCTTCCCGATTAATATCATTTTCCAACAGATAAGCGGAACGAAACACTTCCGCATATCGCTCCGAGATGTATATTTTTTTCAGGGTAAATGACCATGCAAAATCATATCTACGGTCCCCTAATTGACCGTTCGTCCAATCGATGACGGTGTAACGGCCATTTTCCTCCACTATATTTCCTAAATGAAAATCACCATGAATCATGCATTCTTGATTTATCTGGATCATTTGAACAAGAGAAGATAAAACATCGTATAGGTCTGCATGTTCTCTTGCTCCGGGAAAAAAGTAGTCCATGAAATCGTACTTCGGAAGCTGGATATCACCAATATCGTCCAAGTGAATCTGATGGATTGTTGATAATAGGTTCGCAAGTTCCGTCATTTTCTTTTTATCCACTTTATGAATTGGCGTTCCGTCAAAGGTTGTTAACATCACCTGATCTGCGTTTGCATTTATCCCCCAGCCCACCGGCTTAGAGACCGATGCTCCCCGTTCAAAGAGGACATTCAATAATTGAAATTGAAAACGAATATCTGGTTTAGAGCTCTTGTTCCATACTTTCAAAACAAAGCTCTCGTTATTTGAGCTTATCTTCATGACCTCAGCTTCAAAGCCTTGATTCATTGTATGCATGGTTAAAATGTCTTCTTGCTTTAATAAAGCATCCATTATTTCATTTTTTTCTACCCAATCTACGTCACTAATAAGGGTTCCCAATCCTAATCTTCCTTCCGCGAGGTTATTCCTATTCCTATTCCTTCTTGATCCGTATGTACAACTGATTTAGTCGTCTAATCGGCCAAATTGAAATGAAATCAGATAGGAGTCAAAGAATCTATGATAGATTCTTTGACTCCTATCTTTATGCTTTACTTCTCACGAGTTAAGCAGACCACGCTCTTCATATGCATCGTGTTGCAGTCCTTAGGACAACCCCGTTCGATCACGAAATTCTTGCGGGGTCATGTACGTAAAGGACTTAAACAGCTTAATAAAATGCGGCACTGCCTGATAACCGACGATTTGGGCGATCTCGTAAATTTTTTTGTCGCTGCTGCGCAGCAAATCCAAAGCCAATTCCATCCGATATCGAAGGATATAATCGCTCAGATTGTTTCCCGTTTCTGCACGATACGCTCTCGACAAGTAGGCGGGATGAAGACCGATGTGCGCCGCGATCGTCTGCAGCGATAATTTGTCGTTCATGTTCTCGACGATGTATTTATGGACCTTGTCGGCTAAACATGACTGCTTCTCGGATGAGTCTTCCGATTGCTCTCTAAGACTTCGGAGCATGAAGAATGTCCACTTCTCTAACTGCTTAAGCGAAGGAGCGGCCGGCATGAGCCCGAAGGAGGACTCGCCGAACTCGCTAAGTAACTTTCCTTTCTTATGCGCTATATATTGATAGGCGTTAGCAATGGCGAAATAGGCTTCATTGGCATGCTCGGGAGGATGGTTCACGCTTTTCAGTTCAGCGAATATTTCGATTAGCTTTTCCTCTGCATGTATCCAGTTCCCCGTATCGAGCAAATGAATCAGGAGGGGAGGTCGATACAGCGACGTCAGCGTTCCGATCTGAGCCTGAGCGAGATTTCCCGCGATGCGTAAAAATGCGCCTTGCCGCGTCTCTTCAATCCCCCTCATTCCATCGATTACCGATCGATACATTTCGGGAACGCCTTCGGGAAAGCACCTCCAGTTTTCGGCCAGTACGATGGAAACGTGGCCGCTCAAGAGGGACTCCGCCTTTTTCTTTAGCGCTGCCGCCCGGACGTCCATCGCATTTTGAAGGGTCTGCCCTTTCTCGTCGGTTCTCTCTTTGGCCGAAACGATAAAGACGAGGTATTCGTTATGATCGCGGCAGAACCACAAATGAAAGGCGTCCCGAAACAATTCCTCCGCCATATTCATAACCGCGTATTCAATAAGCTCTTTATCCATTTTTTCGTATTCTTGAAGCCTGCCCTCCAGCCGAACGATGAACAAACCTACTTTCTGCTGCAGGGAGAATGGTAAGTTTAACAGGAAAAGCTTCCGTTCCAGCTCCGCCCCCGGGATGCCGTTACCGTACAGCAGACGATTCAGCAGCTCGCCCTGCAGAGCGGGCAAATTTTCCCGAAATGCGTATACGTCGCGTTGTTGCTGTTGTTGCAGCTTCGTCTCGCATGCGATTTCTTCGGCTAATTTACCTAGCGTCTCCCGCATCTGATCCGGGTTAACCGGTTTCATCAAGTAGCCGGATGTATTATACGGGACTACGCTTTTCGCATATTCGAAATCCGCATAACCCGAAATAACGATAATTTTGACTTGACGCCCCATTTCGCGGATTTCCCGAATCAGCTCGATTCCGCTCATCTCCGGCATCCGGATATCTGTAATGACAATGTGGATGTTTTGTTCCTGATAGAGCTTTAAAGCTTCTTTACCGGAGTAGGCTTTATGAATACGGCCAATACCAAGTTCGTCCTTCGGAATCGTAGCAGCGAAGCTGTCAACTTGAGAGGGGATATCATCTACGATCAGAACTTCCAACATCGGAATCACCTCCGTCCTTAATCATCAACCCCACGCGAAGCCCGCCTAGAGATGAATGTTCGATCAATAGCCCTGAGGATTGCCCGAAGTAATGCCTTAGACGCTGATGAACGTTTCGCAGTCCAAGGCTGCTATCCCCGCTCGCCTGCAATGACAAGGAATATCTTAAAGATTCTAAATCATCTTGATGCATTGAGGCGCCATTGTCTTCTATGATGAGTTCCCAACCATCCTCGGACATTTTGCCCGTTATGACGACTTCGAACTTTCCTATCTTGCCTTCCATACCGTGCACGATCGCATTCTCGACCAGCGGCTGAAACAGCAGCCTTGGCATAAGAATAGACATCATTCCTTCTTCGATATGTTCATGAAAATGCAGGCGCTCGGACTGCATCCGATGGATTTCCAAGTAATTGCGAATCAATTCCATTTCTTCGGCCAATGAAGTCAATTGTTGTTCCGTCCGGGTCGTATAACGGTAGTATTGGCTCAGGTGCTGCGTGAAAGCGACGATCACTTTCGTCCGTTCCAGCTGCGCCATGCTTTGAATAAAGGCGAAGTTATTATACAGAAAGTGCGGGTTGATCTGTGCCTGCAAGTGCTTGAGTGAGGATTCTTTGGCGTGAAGCTGTTCCGTGTACACCTTATCGATCAGCGTCTGAATATCTTCGGACATCAGGTTAAACTGCTCGATCAAATAATGGAACTCATTGTGGGGTCCGCGCTTGATCCGATGATCGTACGCGCCCCGCCGGAGCGATCTCACCGCCCGGATCAGATCGTTTATCGGTTTCTGCACGTTGCGGTACAGCAAGCCCGCGGAGGCGATTCCCATCAGCAGCAAAAGCAAACCCGCGGCATAAAACATCCGCTTGCTGTGATTGATGGGCGCAAGCACCTTTTTCATCGGCTGGAAATCGACCAAATACCAACCCAGAGAGGTTGAGGTAACGTAATTGACAAGATACGGTTCATCCCGAAAGGTGATTTTGACAGCCCCTTCGGTCGGGTTCTGCGCTTTGATGATAGCGAATTGCTCCGCCATGGCGCCAATCAACTCAGGATCGAGCTCCCGCGGCATGATCGGTTCAAAGTCCGGATGATAGAGGAACGGCTGTCCGACACTGCCTTGCATAAACCTTTCGAGCATTTTCACAAGATTATTCGAAGTGAACGTGACTTCGACATACAAATTCGGATCTCCTTGCTTGGAAAGCTGCTCGAAAGGCGTAATCAAATCTCGCACGAACGCTTTCTCCGGTCCCCGGTCCGTCACGATTACGCGATAATCCCAACGTTCCTGGCTCGCATTCCTGAAGTAATCCGCATCGTAAGTTTGCTTCAAATTCGTAGAAACGACGACATCCGATTGCGGAGAATATACGGTAAAATCGTTCACCCATTCGAAGGAGGTCGACTGCATATCGAGCTTCTGCAGCAGAAGTCTCTTCGATGCCAATAGAGAATAGTCGGGTTTGGAGGAAGGCATGAGCTGCAGCTGCAACGCATCCGGGTCGGTCGCGACGACGAAGGCGGCTCTCCATAACCGATTCGCCTCGACGTCCATCTGCTCCACGAAAAATCGGATCCGGTTTAAGTTGATCTGAAGCAGCTCTTGTTCGACAACTTCCGTGCTGGTCTTATTCGAGGAATCATACATGACGATAATCGGGATAAGCATCAGGACGATCACGATCATGACTTTCGTGAAAATATTAATTTTGCCGGCTGTTCCGCGTCTGATTTTAAACATTCAAGCTCACCCGATTCAATCCTATTTTGGATGCAGGCCGAAATCCCTCTAGGACTTCACCGAGCCAAGTACGATTCCTTTAACGAAATACTTTTGCAAGAATGGATAGACAAGCAAAATAGGCAATGCCCCGATAAAAATTTGAGCTGATTTAACGGTACGATTAGAAAAATTCTCTATACTTTCCAATGTTACACCAACTCTTGATAAATTGTCACTTACAATCATGGAGTGTAAATAAGTAGCAAGAGGATACCCATCCGGATTAGACATATAGATCACGCCGTCAAACCATGAATTCCAATGGTAAACCATCGTAAACAAAGACAACGTCGCAATGGACGGCATCGATACGGGCAAATAAACACTCCAAAGCACTCTCAAATGGCCGGCTCCATCGATATGAGCAGCCTCTTCCAAATCCTGAGGAATCGTCCGGAAGAAATTGAGCATCAAAATCATATTCCATACGCTGACCGCCGAAGGCACTACCAATGCCCATATGGTATCGATCAAGTGCAGCTTGCTTACCAATATATAAGAGGGAATCAGCCCTCCAGAGAACAACATCGTAAAGACAAAAATCCAAATGTAAATTTGACGCCCCTGGAATTTTTGATTGGTTTTCGACAAACTGTATGCTGCCATCGTAACGACAACCATCGACAACACCGTGCCTAACACGGTCCGCTCTACTCCGATCCACAAAGATCGGATGAAATTCGCGTTGCCGAGCGTCTTCACATAGGCATCCGTCGTAAAGCCGACAGGCCAGAAGTTGACGATATTCGCTGTTGCCGCAGCCCGTGAGCTGAAAGACAACGCAAGTACGTGAAGGAGAGGAAGAATGCAAATCAGCGATAGCAAAGTAAGAAAGATCGTGTTCGAGAATGTAAATACGGTGTACCCTCTAGAGCGATAGCGCATGGTCGTCCTCCTTAAAATATCCGGTAATTAGCTAACTTGAAAGCCATTCTGTAACTGATCACGATCAAGACGAAGCCGATCGCCGATTTGAAGAGTCCGATCGCCGTACCGAAGCTGAACTGTCCGTTGTTCAATCCTTCGCGATAGACAAACGTATCGATGATATCTCCATGCGAATATACCAAAGGGTTATATAAATTTAGAATTTGATCGAATCCGGCATCCAGAATCCGACCGAGCGACAACGTCGCTACAACGATGATGATCGGCATAATAAGAGGAACGGAGATCGATATGACTTGCTGCCAACGGGAAGCCCCGTCGATTTCGGCTGCTTCGTACAAAGCCGGATTGATTCCCACCAGCGTTGCCAGAAATATAATCGCGGAAAACCCGAATTCTTTCCACACATCGCTTAGAACGACCGTAAACCGGAACCACTCGCCGTCACCTAAGAAAAAGATGCTCGGGATGTCGAACGAATTCAGCATACGATTGACGATTCCGCCCTCTGTTGACAGAATATCGATCAATATGCCGCCCAGAATCACCCACGACAAAAAGTGTGGCAAATAGACAAGCGTCTGCACGACTCTCTTAAAATACGTCTTACGGACTTCATTGAGCAACAGAGCGAAAACGACCGGGATAATTAAGTTCACGAACAATTTGAACCCGGAAATGATTAACGTATTCCAAATGACCTGCTTGCCGTCCGGATACGTGAACAGGTACCTGAAATGATCTAAGCCTACCCAAGGCGAATTTTTGATCCCAAGCCATGGCTCATAGTCTTGGAAGGCAATGACGGCCCCGAACAAAGGAATATATTGAAACACGATGCACAATGCTAAAGCCGGCAACAATAGCACATGAAACGGCCAAGTTTTTCGCCAATACGCTGCCATTACGCACACACTTCCTATCATCTGAAAAATAGAAGAGGAGCGAGCAAAGGCTGCCCTCTCCTCCGTCTTCAATTTATTCTTACTTCAATTGCGATCAGCGATCATTACTGGTTTTTCGCGTACCATTCGTTGACTTCGTCCGTAATCTTCTGGCCGCCGTTATCCAGCCATTGTTTTACGAATTCGTCGAAGTACTCGATCGGTTTTTCTCCGTAAATGATTTTGAGATAGCTTTCTGTAGCGAGTTTCTTCAGCAATTCGCCTTTGGATTTCATCGTCGGCGTCATCGGACCGGTAAAATAGTTTTTGCCTTCGGTGATGTTTTGGTTAATCCGAACGCCCGCGGCGTCAAGTTGTCTCTTCTTCATTTGCTTGACGTCGATTTCCATCGACGTTAAGGGCTCGGCGTCTGGATCGGCCAAAAACTTCTTGACCGCTGCAACGTTGGAGTGCGGAATACTCGTATAGTTGCCGAGAATATTCGTCATCATGAATCTCATATCTATCGTGGCGCCGTCTTTCAGCGGCCATTGGTCTGCCGGGACACCTGCGGCTTCGTAGTTGCTCTTGATGATTTTGCCGTCCAATTTCACGTAATCGTACCCTTCGTAGTAACCGTCTTTCCAACGCGGATCGAAGTACGGGTCACCTTCCATCTCCAATTTCTTCGCGAATATTTTGTTAAAGTACGCAAACCAGGCTTCGATATTTTCGAAGTCTTTGTTGAATACCGTGAAGCCCTGGGCCAATGGCTTCTCCGCGCGTCTCGCCTCTCCGTCCGCACCGGCTGGAAGCGGATACGGCTGGAAGTCGGCTTCTGGATTGTTCTTAGTGGCGTCTCCGAGCGGCCAATCGCCCATCCAGAACGGCCCGAACATTATGCCGGCCTTACCGCTGGCAACCAATTCGGAGGCTTTCGCCGGATCCTTGATTCCGGCTTCTTTATCCATGTAGCCTGTGCTCATCCAATCCCTCATTTTTTGCAAATACAGTTTGGCGTCCGGATGGATCGCGCCGTAGCTCAACTTGCCGTCTGCACCCTTGTTCCAGAACAAGCGCACGTCGTAAGTATTGATCATTTGATCGGTGAGGGCGCCTACGATCGCGTCTGTCTGACCCATCCAAGTCCAAGGCCCTTCTTTAAGCGGCACGGCCAAACCAATCGTATCGTTCTGTCCGTTTTTATCGGGGTCGTTCTCTGTGAATTGCTTGAGAACGTTTTCGAATTCGTCCAACGTTGCGGGTGGCTCCAGACCCAGATTGTCAAGCCAGTCTTTGCGAATCCACATCACAGTGCCTTCGTCACCCATGAAGAAAGCTGGCAAACCGTAAATCTTGCCGTCTTTCTTGACTTCGCCCAGTGCGTAACTATACGTCTCCAACATCTTCTTATACTCGGGATGCGCGTATTGCTCGATGGCTTCGTCCAGAGGCATCAGTTTATTGGCCGAGAGCAAGCTTTGTAACGGATCGCCCCCTGCCGCGAATGCATCAGGCAGCTTGCCGCCGCTGGAAAGCAGGAGGCGAAGTTTCGTATCGTAATCTTCCGGTTTTGTTACAATAAAATCGAATTTCACGTTGATTCCCATATTCTCTTTCATCCAACGGAGATTCACGTTGTCTTCCATAGACTCTCCGGGCTTGAACGCATTGCCCCTCGAAGTTCCATCATCTACGATAGCAGTCGTAATTGTAACCGGAGGGTCGAACTTCTGATTCCATCCTTTCGACGACTCTGCCGCATTACCGGTTTCCGATGCAGATGGACTATTAGCTGAGCTTGACGGACTTGCCGAGTTTTGATTGTTACTGTTCGTACAAGCGGCTAATGTCGTTAGTAGTCCAATTGCAATCGAAAGCGTTAATAGCCTTGCAACCTTCGAATATCGACTCATAGTTTACCCCTTTTCTGTACATTGGTTGGTACACTTCAAATTATAGGTACATGGCAATATGGCGTATATATTCGATTTTTAACTTGATATCGCAAAACGTACATTTACCGAAGCAAACTCGTTACAACAAAAAAAGGCCTAACCCTCTTATCGATAAGGGCTAGGCTTGTGTTCCATATACAAATAGGCCAACAACTCGAATTTATCGGTGAACCTTGATTTTCATTCCTAAGAACTGCCTTTGATTTTAACTCAGATGCAGGGGACAGCCCGAGGCGCTATGTTGTAGCCTTTCGCAGCAGTTCCACATCAAACTCGTAATTTTTACGCTCGATTGGTTCATTGTTGATTAAACGGATCAAATAATCCATTGCGGTTTTGCCGATCGAATAAATTTGTTGTGAGATGGTCGTAATTTCAGGGTAAACCATGTCCATTCGAATGCCGTCAAAGCCGATTAGCTTCACTTGCTCCGGGACTCTGATTCCCAACTCTATTAACGCCTTTAATGCTCCAGATGCCATCAAATCATTGCCTGCAAATACACCATCCACATCAGGATGCAGCTTATAAATATCCTTCATTGCTTGATAGCCCCCTGCAACGCTGAAGTTGCCATAACCGATCAGACTTGGCATAAACCAAGGCAAATCTCTGCACACTTCTTCATAGGCAAGCGTTCTCTCCCTGGATGGATGCACATGCGTAGGGCCAGAAATATGCGCAATCTTGCGACAGCCGACAGATAGAAGATGATCAACTGCCATTTCACCGCCCTTACGGTTCGCTGCAGTGACCGAAAGGATGGGATAGTCGGAAAAAGATTTATCGATAGCTACAATCGGAATGTCGCGGTCCTGTAAGGCAATGATTTGCTCAGGCAGTACGGTATAGGATGAAATAATAATGCCGTCTATCTGCTTATTGATAAGTGTTTCGATATACTTTTTTTCTTTATCCGGATTATTATCCGTATTGCATAACACGAGCGTGAAGCCGTGAGCCGCTGCAGCGTCCTCGGCAGCGCGCGCTATTTCGGGGAAAAAGGGATTTAAAATATCTGGCACCATTAAAGCAACGGCAGCTGTTTTTTTGCCTGCCAAGCTTCTTGCAATATTGTTTGGCTTATAATTCAGTTTTTTTATCGCTGCCATAACTGCGATTTCTGCTTCCTTGCTGACATAGCCACTTTGATTAAGCAGTCGGGATATGGTGGCAACTGACACGCCAGCTAGTTTGCTAACATCTTTAATTGTAGTCATTAGTAGCATAATCCTTTCGCGATTCAGCTTGGCTTTTGATAAAAACAAGTGTATTTACGCTCGCGGGAACGTAAATACACTTGTTTGCCTTAAAGCTGCACGTTACTATTTAGCGGAATCTTTCGTAATGAGCTCTAGCTCAACAGGAATCGATGCCTCAACCGTCTCACCTTTGGCAATCTTTATTGCGGTTTGTACTGCTAAAATACCCATCATATCAGGTTTTTGCGCTACAGTCGCGCTCAATTTCCCTGCGAATACTTCCTTTACAGCATCATCTGTCGCATCGAAGCCGACGACAAGGATCCCAGCTGCGCCTGCTGCTTCAATCGCCTTGAGAGCGCCAAGCGCCATTTCATCATTATGAGCGAAAACGGCTTTAATGTCCTTATTTCCTTGCAAAATGTTTTCCATAACGGTCAAACCTTTAGCCCGATCAAAATCGGCAGGCTGCTTGGCCGCTATTTGGATACCGCTCGTTTTGGCGATTTCTTCATTAAAGCCCGCACCGCGCTCGCGGGCTGCAGAAGAGCCCGGAATACCTTCTAGCTCGACAACCTTGCCTGCTCCGCCAAGCTGCTCAGCGAGAAACTTCGCAGCAAGCACGCCGCCAGCTTTGTTGTCGGAAGCGATATGCGTCGTTACTTTTCCGCCGTCGGACGTACGATCAACCGTAATAACGGGAATGCCTGCTGCGTTAGCGGATTCCACTGCGGGAACGATCGCTGCCGAATCTGTAGGGTTAATAATAATGACATCTACCTTTTGTTGAATTAAATCTTCGATCGAGGACGCTTGCTTTGCGGCATCATCCTGCGCGTCAACGGTAATCAACTCAGCCGATCCAGCCGCCGCAGCTGTCTGGGCGCCTTCCTTCAATGTAACGAAAAATGGATTGCTTTGCGTCGATACGGCAAGTCCGATCTTTATGCCCTCTGTTTTGGCTCCGGATTGTTCAGCTTCTTTGTTTCCTGAGCCTGGAGCCGTTGTTGAACAGCCTGCAAGGAGCAGTGCTGTAATCATACCGATGCTTACTAGTTTTGTTGTCTTTTTCATGTTGCAACCACCTTTTCTTTGTTTGAATTATATGATTTAGCTATTGGCTTTCTTGCGATCAAGCAATACCGCCAACAGTATAACCATCCCTTTAACCACCTGCTGATAAAACGATGAGACACCAAGAAGATTCAAGCCGTTGTTCAAAACGCCGATAATGAGCGCTCCCACCAGCGTGCCCACGATCCATCCTTTGCCGCCGGATAAGCTAGTACCGCCCAGCACGACAGCTGCAATGGCATCCAGCTCATAGCCCGTGCCGGCATTTGCCTGCGCTGAGTTCAGGCGAGACGTAAGAATGATTCCCGCAAGCGACGACAGCAGTCCCGTCAAGGCATACACATAAATCTTAAAGCGTCCGGTCTTAATGCCTGAAAGCAGCGAAGCCTCTTCATTGCCTCCGATTGCGTATATATTTCTGCCGAAAGTCGTTTTGCGCAAGATAAAAAACAATACGGCGAAAATAATGATTGTAATAATAACCGGAACGGGTACCCCAAAAAAGTAACCGCCGCCAACTAATGTGAATAATTCGCTTTCAAATCCAGTTATAGGCCTGCCATCCGTATAGACGAGTGCTAAGCCCCGGTATATGGTCATCGTCGCCAGCGTTGCGATAAATGGCGCAATTTTTGTCTTCGTAATCAGAAGACCATTAATCGCTCCCATAACTCCACCAGCAACAAGTCCAATGATGATAGCGGTTAATGGGTCCATCCCGCCGTTCAACAGCCCTGCGGTCAATGCTCCAGATAGTGCCAGCGTAGCGCCTACGGATAGATCGATGCCCCCGGTCAAAATGACAAAGGTCATGCCAAAAGCGATTAAAGCATTAATGGAAACTTGGCGGAACACGTTTAATATATTGTTTACGGTCAAGAAATTTGGGCTTGCTATGATTAAAATGACGGTAATAATAAGAAGTCCGATGAGCGGACCCAGCTTCTGCAAAGTAGATGATAGTTGTTTTTTGTCAATGGCCATTGCCGCTTCCTCCTGTCGCCGCATGCATGATTGTTTCCTGATTCATTTGCGCCTTGTCCAAAATAGAGGAGATGCGCCCCTCATGAACGACAATAACGCGGTCGCTTACGCCTAAAACTTCGGGTAAATCAGATGAAACCATAATAATCGTGACGCCTTGCTCGCTAAGCTCGTTCATCATGCTGTAAATTTCCTTTTTTGCCCCGACGTCTACCCCTCTTGTCGGCTCGTCCATAATGAATACTTTTGGCAGCTCGCCTAACCATTTGCCGATGGCAACCTTCTGCTGATTGCCTCCGCTTAACGATTTAACGGTCTGCTCAGGATCACGCGTTCTAATATTAAACCGCTTAATCATTTTATCCGACAGTTCGTTATCCTTTTTGGCAGAAATCACGCCAGAGCTAGCAATACGCTTATAATTAGTTAAGGATAGATTTTCACGGACAGACATGCCGAGCACTAATCCCTGATGCTTGCGGTCTTCCGTCACGAACACGATCCCCGCTTCGATAGCCCGCGCCGGGCTGTTGATTGCAACCTCCTGGCCGTCAATAAAGATTTTACCCTGCCTTTTCTTGTCGGCCCCGAACAGCATACGTACAATTTCCGTCCGGCCTGCTCCCATAAGTCCGGCAATGCCGACTATTTCTCCGGCTGCTGCGGAGAAGCTTATACCGCTTAGCTTCCTGCCGTCGCTTAAATTCTCTACGCGAAGCCGCTCCGCTCCAATTTTGCTTCTGCGCTCCGGATAACGTTCGCCAATCTCGCGGCCGACCATTAATCGAACGATATGCTCAACCGTCGTTTCGGCTATCTTCTCCGTTCCGAGAAAAGCTCCATCACGCAGAACGGATATACGGTCACACATCCGAAAGATTTCCTCCATCCGATGTGAGATGTAGACAATGCCTACACCTTCGCGCCGCAGTTGATCCATTATTTTAAACAAAGCCTCGATTTCGCGATCCGTCAGTGCCGCAGTCGGCTCGTCCATAATAAGAACTTCGGCATTTTTAGATAGCGCTTTCGCAATCTCGATCATTTGCTGCTGTCCGATAGACAATGTATCCGCCTCAGCATCTGGATCAAGCTCAACACCTAGACGCTGTAAATATTCACGCGTCTTGCGTTTCATTTCCTTATCGCGTACAATTCCGGATTTGCCATAGGTAAGCTGTCTTCCGAGAAACATGTTTTCGGAAACGGACAGCTTCGGAATAATGTTCAGCTCCTGATGAATGATCGCAACGCCCATTTCCTCAGCTTGCCTCGGATCCGTGAACATCACTTCCTGCCCCTTGACCTTCACTGAGCCAGAGTCGGCCTTGTACACACCGGTCAAAATTTTCATCAATGTTGATTTGCCTGCGCCATTCTCCCCCATCAGTGCGTGAATTTCGCCTGGCTTGAGCTGAAATGCGGCGTCCCTCAAAACTTGTACGGAGGAAAAGGATTTATGAATGCCAGTCATATCAATTAGAAACTCCATTGTTGCCACCCCTTTGCTGAACAGCGCCTTTATTTGAAAAAAACGCCTGATTGCAGAATGATGTTCGCGTATGGCGTTGCTTCGCCCGTACGAATCACCGCTTTCGCTTGTAAGGTTAGTCTTTTAAGCTCCTCATGCGATACTTGCTTGATCGGAATGCCGTTCAACAGCATCTTTGTGCTGTCATAGACCGGAACATTTTGCTCCGTCAATTCAGTGGCGATGATGGCTGATTCAACCTCCATATCGGCAAGCACCGCTTCTAACGTATCAAGGTAAGACGGTAGCCCAGGCTTTACAGCCAAATCGATTCGTTTAACCGAATCAGGAATCGGCAGCCCGCAATCCCCAATTACGATACAGTCGGTGTGGCCCATTCTGGCAATAACTGCTGCTATCTCACTGTTTAATATGCCGTTTCTTTTCATCTGTAAGTCCTCTCGAAGTTAAATATTAAGATTGCGTTTCCATAAAGCGTTCGACATCAGGCCGTAAAGGCATACCGCTCTGTGCACCAAGCTTGGTAACTGATAGTGCGCTGGCAGCGACTGCGAACTTAACCGCCTCATCCAGCGACGCCCCCTCGCTCAGCTTCACTGCCAGTGCGCCGTTGAAGGTATCTCCTGCACCGGTGGTATCGACCGCCTCTACTTTTTTCCCCTGCTCATGTACGATCTCGCTGCCCGCCGTTTTGTAAAATGCGCCCTTGCTGCCGCCGGTCATCACGATACGATGCGGATACAGCTCAAGCAACTGCTCGTAAGTTTGTTCCTGCTTGTCGTCAACGCCTAACAATATGGCAAGCTCGAATTCATTCGGCGTAATCATATGAACCTGCTCAAGCAGCTCTTTAGGCAGCTTAATCGCGGGAGCAGGATTCAACATAACCGGAATGTCCAGCTCATTAGCGAGCCTTATCGCTGTCTCCACTGTAGCGAATGGAATTTCCTGCTGAAGCAAGACCATATCCGAGTTGGCAATGACTTCCTTCAAGTCCAAAATATCGTTTGGATGCAGGGAATGGTTTGCCCCGGGGATAACAATGATTCGATTATCATTGTCGCATATAGTGATCGTCGCTATCCCTGTTGAGATATGTGGAACCGTTTTCACATAGGTCGTATCGATACCTTCCTTCTCCAAATCCTCCATGAGCTGCTTTGCGAAGTGATCTTCGCCAACACAGCCGATCATCGTCACCTGTGCCCCAAGGCGTGCACAAGCTACGGCTTGATTAGCTCCTTTTCCACCAGTGAAGCTAGAGAAAACGCTACCAAAAATCGTCTCGCCTTGATTCGGCATGATCTCTGTTTCTGTCACCATATCTATATTCATGCTTCCTATTATTGTAATTTTCGGCTTCGTCAATTTAGCACCTCTTTATCTGCAGCAGATTATGATTCATGTTGTGTAATCGGTTACACATTTTTTTCTCATTTTATTACTCCATCTTAATAATGTCAACTGCAAAATTAAAAGCTAGGAAAACAAGTAATGGCTTCATGCATACGTCTGCTGCGGTTATCTACTCCGTTCAGCCGATTAATCAGCTGACGATACGTTTGAATTCTTGTTTACCAATCAGATTTCAGGACAAAAAAAATGACGCTTAGGATCAACTCTTCCTAGCGTCATTTTGACGTTCTTTTATATTGAATTACGATTATTTTGTATAATATTACATATCACTTACAACCTCTGTACTGCCACTATCACTATTCTGTACTACACCCCAAAACCCAACAGATACCAGGATTTCAGCTCTCTGTATTAACCCCCACGTGTTAACCAGACCACGCTCTCCACATGAACCGTCCAAGGGAACATATCCACAGGCACAACCTCAGCCGTCCGGTATCCGCCGTCCTCAAGCACGCGCAGATCTCTTGCCAGGGTAGAAGGATTGCAGCTCACGTAAACGACTCTCTCCGGCTGCATCGCCAGAATCGTCTCGAGCAATGCAGGGTCGCAGCCTTTGCGAGGCGGATCAACGACGATCACATCCGCCGTAATGCCTTCCTTGCGCCAGCGCGGAATGACAACTTCGGCAGGTCCAGCCTCAAAAGAAGCATTGGTTATGCCGTTCAACGCCGCATTGCGAGCCGCATCTTCAATGGCTTCCGGTACAATCTCCACGCCATAGACGCGTCCAGCCTGCCGAGCGAGGAACAACGATATGGTGCCGATGCCGCAGTAAGCATCAATTACGGTTTCCGTACCCGTCAATCCGGCGTATTCCACGGCTTTGCGGTAAAGCTCAACCGTCTGCATCGGATTGACTTGATAAAATGATCTCGCCGAAATCGCGAAGCGGATACCGTCGAGCTCGTCATAGATGACCTCGCTGCCCCAGAGAACAAGCGTCTCATCGCCGAAAATAACGTTCGTGTTCCGCTCGTTAACGTTCTGAACGATACTCTTCACGCCGGGCAGCTCCTCGCGGATACGCTTCACCCATTGCTCCGCCTGAGGCAGCTTCTTGCCGTTCGTCACCAGCACGACCATGATTTCGCCTGTCACGACGCCCGTCCGCGCCATCACATGGCGCAGCACGCCGCGGCCCGATTCTTCATCGTAAGGCGAAGCGCCCAGCTCCCGGCCGATCCGCTTCACGACGCGAATCACCTCGTCGTTATGCTCATGCTCGATGAGGCAATCGTCCATGTCAATGATCCGGTGGCTGCCGCGCGCGTAGAAGCCGGCGATCAATTGCCCGTCATGCGCGCTGGTACCAATGGGCACCGAAGCTTTGTTCCGGTATCGCCAAGGCTCGTCCATGCCAACCGTTGGATGCACGATGATTCCCTCAGAAGCGTTCTTCCCCTCTGCAAGACTGCCTTCACCGGCAACGCCCAGCTTCCCGATCCGCATCAAATTGTCCACGACATGCTGCCGCTTCCACTCCAGCTGCGCGGGGTAATCGAAATGCTGCAGCTGGCAGCCGCCGCACTCCTTATAAATATCGCAAGGCGGCTCAATCCGCGAAGGGCTCTTCAGCACCAGCTCTTCAAGTCTGGCATAGCCGTATTGCTTCTTGACCTTCATCACCTTGGCGCGCACCCGTTCACCGGGTAGCGCCCCCTGTATAAAAAGGGTAAAGCCGTCAGCGCGGCCTACCCCTTCTCCGTCATGCGTCAAGCCGATAATATCGACAGTGACTTCTTCATTTTTCTGAAAAGGCGCATCTACCGGAACCGCCGCCGCATTCGTACCCGCCGCGCCGCGCGATCTCCCTTTGCCGCCTCTGCTTCTGCCTTTGTTCATAAACTCTCTCCGCTCTATCTTCAATGCTGTTGCATGCTTATAGCTATCCATTATTCCCTAATTCCAACATTCATCCGCGCTTAACGGTAAGTCGACTCTCCGGTCTCATCCGCGAAAATCCGCAAATGCGATGGCAGCACCGAGAACGTGCATGGCAGCACGCCGCCATATTCGCCGTCGAGGTTGATCTGCACGTAATCCGGCGTCGTTACTTTCAACTCATCCGTCCGGAAATGAATCACATGCGGATCGTTCAAATGCTCGCCGCGCAGCGCCAGCGTAACCAGCTTAATGAACTCTGGCAGGTTACATTTGCGGATAAGCAGCACATCCAATAAGCCGTCATCCAGCTTAGAGTCCGGCGCTAGCCGCTCGAAGCCGCCGACCGAGTTGCTGTTGCAGATAAGAAACATCATGAATTCATCGTGGAACTCGCCAACGCCGGCAGCCTGGAAGGTCAGCTCGGTTGGACGAAGGCGGGTCATTTTCTCCATGCCCTTCATATAATAAGCCAGCTGGCCTATCATCGTCTTCAGCTTGCTCGGCACATCATATGTCAGCTCCGTCATGGAGCCGCCCCCGGCAATATTGATAAAATAACGCTCATTCGCCTTCCCGACATCAATCGGCCGGCTGTATTGTTGAATAATCAGGTCGACAGCGTACTCCCAGTGCTTCGGGATACCCATCGCCCGCGCAAAATCATTGGTCGTGCCCACCGGCAGTATGCCCAGCGGAGGCCGGTTTTCCTTGCTCGTGAGACCGTTAATGACCTCATAAAGCGTTCCGTCGCCGCCCGCCGCAATGATCATATCATAACCGCGATCCGCCGCTTCCGCTGCCGCCAGCGTTGCATCTCCTTCGCCGATCGTCGCGTGACAGCTCGTTTCGATGCCGCCCTGCTCAAGCCGCTGAAGAATATCAGGCAGACGCTTTTTCATTTCTTCTCTTCCCGATGTCGGGTTATAAATAAGTCTCGCCCGTTTGATTGCCATCTCGGCTCCACCCCTAACCATCCATTCAACCTAGCCTCTATAAATAAAACAATGCTCCCTACTTTTCATTCAAACGCTGCAGGCCCTCCAGCATCTGACGCTCCAGCCATCTTACAATGGCTTGATTGGGAAGCATTGCCTTGCCGTTATATCGATACTCTAGTCCGGTAAGTCGAGTCGGAATCACATGGTTTGTAAAATAACCCCGGCTCAGGAACAGCGGCACCACAATGACCGCTTCCTCCGGGTTCGCCGCCAGCATCGCTGCTAGCTTCGACGCGGCTTGATCGGGCAACAGCATCGCATACTCTGCCCGCTTGTAGCCGCCAACCGCGCGCAGCCGCGCGCCGAGCTTCATAAGACCTTCCTGCCAGCGCTCGTGGAACACCTTTTCCTTGCTGCCGTGTCCGATAAGCAGCAATGCTTCGTTGCTTGGCTCCGTGGACAATTCCGCTATATTCGCAGCTAGCAGCTCTGCAATTTCCGGATCATCATCGATCGGGAGGCCGTAGCGCACGTTCGCCGATACGCGAAACGTTCCGAGGTCGCCCTCCAAATCCGTAAGCCAAGGCAAGCCAAACGCTTGCCCGATTTCATCCACATGCGTGCTGCCGGACGAAATGAAGAACGGCACGACGCACATGTCCGTTACGCCCCGGCGTTCAAGCTCGTCGATGCCATCCTGAATAAGCCGTCCCTCCATTATTTCGAGAAAGGACGACACGATTGGAATATCTGATAATCGCGGCGAAGCCGCGGCCGCCGTTACGGCATCATCGACCAGCTTGACCCATGCAGCTTCTCTGGAGCCGTGACTAATCACGAGAATGCCTGGCTTCATCGAAGGATTACCTACCTTCCCAGACGTTCTAAAGCCATTTTGTAACCGTCATTGCCATAGTTCAAACAACGCTTCACCCTTGAAATCGTTGCCGTGCTTGCACCCGTCTCTGCCTCGATGGCATTGTACGTGCTGCCCTTGCCGAGCATACGCGCCACTTCAAGCCTTTGCGATAACGACTGGATTTCATTCACCGTGCACAAATCGTCAAAGAACACATAACATTCCTCGACCGACTTCAATGTAAGTATCGCTTCGAATAATTGATCTATTGCTTTATCGTTCAGCTTTTTAAGCTGCATGCGTATTCACTCCTAATAAAACTAATGCTACTATTGTATCTTTTTTAACCGTTTTTTTCAAACATTACCGTATTCACGCTTTACAGAACGGAAGATAAGGACGGCATATTTTTGAGGCGAAGAAGCATACAAGCACAGGGCATTTATCTAGAAAAAATCCCTTATACCGGGGCATTCGTCCAATCCGTATGTTCGCCTACTCCATAGACTGTTATAAAAGAAGGGTTGTGATCCGTGTGAATTATCGCAATAACCCCGGTAACGGCAACCAGCATTACGATTGGCACGGCGGCCAACGGTTTACGGAAAGCCAGCCAAGCAAATCGTCCGGCATGAAGTCGAGCGGCATGAAATCGAACGGCTTCAACTTTGGCGGAGATCTGCCAACGATGCCTCCGGCAGCACCGTCCCCGCTTACGCAGGATATCCTGCCCGCCGTTTTACCGGAAGCAACAACCGAGGTCATTGATACGACCGCCAGCTCCAAAGCAGGCGGCTTCTCCCTTGCCAGCCTCGGCGAAATCAAAGGTTTCGTCGATCGGATTGGCGGTATTGACGGTATTCTTACAACGGTTACGAAAGTTCAAAAGGTGGTGTCCAGCGTCTCCCAAATGGCACCGCTGGTCAAAGTGCTCATGGGCTCTTTCAGCAAAAAGTCATCGAGCGATTCCGACGATGACGACGGAGAATGGAAACCAAAGCGCCGCAAGCGTCGCAAGCCCAGCTCCGGCTCCAGCAATAACGGCGTTCGCCGCCGCAAGCCAAAACGCCGCCGTTAGATCTCCCGCATAGGTACGTTTCGGATTATTTAACCTACATCGCTCCAAGTGAAGCATCCCTGGCTGCAGCGCGCTGCGCAGCAACCAGGGATGCTTTTTTTTTCGATGATTTATACACATTTTCACACACTAGAAAATCAAGTTATTCTCCTGTGGATAACATTTTCACTAAGCTATCCACAGGAATTTGAATCGCGATGGCTGGATTTCAGTATCGCCTGTGCACAAGTGCAACCTTCGACAGGCTTCGTCAGATTCCCTATGGCGATTCATGCACAGCTGTTCATTCGATGTGCATATCCCCTGCGTTTTCGAGAGCTCGCTGCTTCATTTCCCGCTCATCCACAACATCATTTCCCAATTCGCTGTTTGTTCTTGCTATCACCGCAGCGATTCCATACACAGCTGTTATTAAAATTGTGCATACACGCAAATTTCGCGTAATTTCGATACCGGTTGTCCACATCGCAAGTGCCGCCGTTTAATTGAAAACACAAAAAATAGTGATGAAAACCTCATCTCCCATGAAGCAATTGCTCATGACGAGTAAGGTTTTCCTCACTATTTCTGGTCATTCCTCCTATAGGAAGAAGAAATGAATAATCCAATAGAACACCATAGCCATAATGACCGTAATCGGAATGGTAATGATCCACGCAATGAGGATACGGCCTGCAACGCCCCATTTTACAGCGGAGAAGCGCTTTGCGCTGCCTACGCCGAGAATCGAAGAGGTAATAACATGCGTTGTACTTACCGGCAGGTGAATCATCGTTGCCGTCAGGATAACCGCGGCGGAACCGATATCAGCGGCAAATCCGTTGATCGGCTCGATTTTGAAAATTTTTGTACCCATCGTCTTGATGATCTTCCAGCCGCCGACCGAAGTACCGAGCGCCATCGCTGTCGCTGCGGAAATTTTAACCCAGAGCGGAACGTCCATCGTTGTCTGAATGCCGGATGCTACTAGCGCAAATACGATGATACCCATTGCTTTCTGCGCGTCATTCGTACCGTGAGAGAACGACTGGAACGCGGCCGTCAGAATTTGGCCAAAACGGAAGCCTTTATTGACTTGATGCGGACTAGACTTGGCAAACACCAATTTCAATATCCACATGATAATAAAACCGGCCGAAAAAGCGATCAGCGGTGAAAAGATCAACGCTTGTACGATCTTGATCAGTCCGCCGGAGTTAATCGCGCTCATACCTGCTCCACCGATAACCGCGCCCGCAAGGGAGCCGATCAATGCATGCGAGGATGAGGAAGGAATGCCAAACCACCAAGTGAGCAAATTCCATGCTATCGCGGACAATAAGGCAGCGATAACGATTGGAACGCCCTGCTCCAGTTCAGCCGGATTAGCGACGCCCTTGCCGATTGTCGCAGCAACACCTGTGAAGGTAATGGCACCGACGAAGTTCATCACAGCCGCCATGACGATTGCAACCCTAGGCTTTAATGCCCGGGTAGATACTGCAGTCGCAATGGCATTGGCCGTATCGTGGAATCCATTTATAAAATCAAACGAAAGCGCTAGAAATACTACAATCCATAGAACCATTAAATCCATTGTTTAAGACTCCTACTCTCCAGATTAGCTGTTACGCATAATGATCGATTCCAGCGTATTGGCAACATCTTCGCAGAAGTCGGTCGTTTGCTCCAGCATCTCGTAAATCTCTTTGCGCTTCATCAGCTCAATTGGATCTGTAACGTTCGTGAATAAGCTCTTAATACAAACCCGAAGCAGGTCATCTGCTTGGTTCTCCAACTCGTTAAGCGCAATATTCGGCTCGCGGATGGCAAGCAGCTTACGCTCAGTCAGCAAGTAAATCGCCTTCTTGATTTGGTGAGAGGAACGAACGAGAATGTCGCCGAACAGGGTTATGTACTCGTCCTTCTCGCGGATGTCGTACATTTCAAAACGAGACGCGCAAGCTTCAATGCCGTCAAGCACATCATCAAGCGAAGTCGTAAGGGCCATAATATCTTCGCGCTCGATCGGAGTGATGAACGTTTTGTTCAATTCCTTCAAAATCGTATGCACATTTTTGTCGCATTTGCTTTCGTATTCCTTCATGGTTTTGGCGAAAGCCGATACATCCGATAAGTCTGACAGTCCTTTGGCGAAGAATTCAACGGCCTCAACGATAGCGTCTGCCATTTCTTCGAACGTCTTAAAGAAAATATCCTTTTTCTTGAACATCGTAATCCCCTTTACCCGGCTTGATGTTTAGGCGCACTGCTGAGCCCACAATATCTTAACATAGTTTACAGGTGAATTGTTAAGAGAATGTAAAGGTTTTATGAAAACTTTTAAATTTTCAAAATAAATATAAAAAAGACACAATCCCGTTACAAGATTGCGTCCATTCTATACCCAGGAAGCTCATCCGTTAACGCCTGTTAACAGTGTCTCCAATGTGCTATGTTTGTACCCAAGAAACATGACCTTCGAATGTCGGTTTGTTCGGCACGATATGAAAGAAGGTTTTGCCAGGAACGAATGGCTGCTCTACTCCGTTTTTCACAATCCGGATCATGCCGTCGGGAGCCCTGACCCATTCCGCTTCAATGGCTTTGCCCTTTTGGAACAAAATCGCCGAGCCTCCGCTTGTCAAATCGACCTCAAGCCTTCCCTCATTGTCCAGCGTTCTATGATCCGCTCCAAGCACGACGAGGTTCGTTCCCGCAAGCTGCTCGTTATTGTTCATATCCATATGCGGCTTGCCGCCGATGGAGCGTTTGTATAAACCGGATGCGGAATCATACACATAGCCCACGCTGTAATTTTTGAGCAAGAAGAAAATCGTAATGTCTGAGGCCGGAACCCCTGCCTCTGCCGAGCCCGCTTCCGCGAATGTATACGGAGGAACCTGCTTATCCAAGCTGTACTTTTTCTTCTCTGCGCCCAAGCGCAGCTTCTCCAGGCTCGAATACAAATTATGCGGCGCTTTCCGTTCCTTGCTTCTCCAGAAATAACTGCCTGCATTCGAGATCTCGTCCAAATAGGGTTTGCCTTGGTGCTGCAGCACATCATAACCGTCGTTGCTCGCGCCCGCATGGGCAAGAACCGCTCCGTAACTGTCACCGATATCAATGAGATAAGGCCTAATGCTGCGAATTGGACCAATCGAATCGGTCAATGCATCCGTGCTCTGAAATACCGCGATCAAGCGCGTAATGCCGCCTTCGGCAAGCACTTCCCATATCGCGTCGGCGTTCGTCAGCCCGGACTGCGGACGAGCCGCCGCAAAATTATTAATCATAACGACAATCGGCCTTGCTTCCGCTGCCTTCTCCAGCTTTAAACCGGTTAGCGGCGCATCATAAGGAAGAGGCGTCGGCTCTGCTGCCGGTTCTGCCGTGACCGTCGGTTCGCTGCTATCGGTTTGCCGCGGCGTTTCGCCTTCTCCCGCGTTTCCTCCGCTGCATGCCGACAAGAGAAGCGTAAGCGATATTAGCAGCACTGCTGCCGGATTTTGGATTTGTTTTTTCATACGGTTACCCTGCCTTTTCCCCGTAAAGCTTAGCTTGTATTCGTTTACACTCCACTTCCATTTAAACATAATTCAGAGTCGTTGTCTCGACAAAAAAGCTGCTTTCTCGTTTAGAAAAAGCGAGCTTCCTTCTCTCGGCCAGTCTAAGCGCCAGGCCAAATAAAAAGGGCGGCTCTGCATGCAAGAGCCGCCCTCAGGCTGTCGAGAAAGTCTCGACAGTCTTCTTTTTGTTTAATTAATTTAACACGACACCGCGTTAATACAGTATAATTATAGTAATTAAAACGAACGGATGGTGTCGTGATGCTGCGTACTAATCGAGATAAGCAACAAAATTACGAATTGGTTTCCATTGAGGAGCTAGTGCCCTCTGATCATATGCTTCGCAAGATCGATAAGCACATCGATTTCACCTTTATCGATGAGAAGGTTCGCCATCTTTATTCGCAGGATAACGGTCGTCCAGCTATTGACCCGCTTGTTCTCTTCAAAATGATCTTTCTAGGCTATTTCTATGGCATACGTTCCGAACGCCAACTTGAACGTGAAGTTCAGACTAATTTGGCTTATCGTTGGTTTTTAGGACTTGGGCTAACCGATCGCGTTCCAGACCACACCACGATCAGTTGGAATCGTCGTACGCGTTTTAAGGATACCTCTGTCTTCCAGGACATCTTTGATGAGATCGTGCTGCAAGCCATCTCTCACCGTATGATTGGCGGCCGTGTGTTGGTATCCGACTCCACGCACGTGAAAGCGAATGCGAATAAAAACAAATATACAAAAGAGCAGGTTCAGCAGAACACAAGGGATTATTTGGATGAACTGAACTCGGCAATTGAAACCGACCGTAAAGCGCAAGGAAAAAAGCTCTAAAACCACGAGAGGAGGTGAACGAAGACAAGGAAGTGAAGGTCAGTACAACAGACCCGGACAGCGGATATATGTTTCGGGAAGGCAAGCCGGAAGGCTTCTTTTATCTGGACCATCGTACCGTCGATGTGAAGTGCAACCTCATTACTGATGTTTTCGTAACCGCAGGAAATGTTCACGATTCCGTGCCGTACCTCTCTCGATTAGATCGTCAGCGTAAACGTTTTGGTTTTGCAGTTGAAGCAGTCGCACTTGATTCTGGTTATATGACGACCCCGATTTGCAAGGGACTTGAAGACCGCAACATTTATGGTGTTATTGCGCACCGCAGATTTCAACCGACACAAGGGTTATATCCCAAATGGAAATTTACATATGATGCCGAACGGAACTTGTATATTTGTCCCCAGCAACAAAAATTGCCTTACCGAACGACAGACCGACACGGATACCGACACTATGCTTCGGATCCGAAGATCTGTGCAGCATGTCCCATGCTAGAAAAGTGTACGCGCTCACGTAACAAACGTAAGATCGTCACCCGGCACATCTGGGAGGACAGTAAAGAGCAAGTACGATTAAACCGCTTAAGCAAGTCGGGCAAAAGATTGTACCGAAAACGAAAAGAAACGATTGAGCGAAGCTTCGCGGATGCTAAACAGCTCCACGGGTTTCGCTATTGCCGGTTGCGCGGGTTAAACAACGTAATGGAACAAGCGTTGATGACCGCCGCCGTGCAGAACATGAAGAAGATCGCCCTCCACTTGGAACGGAGGGCGTGAGAGGTTTAAACCCTCTGTTTCTCACGAAAAGAGAAGATAAAAAACAAAAGAGAAACCCGTCGTTTTGAAAAAACGTGGGTTTCTCTACAAGCTGAGGGCGGCTCTGCATGCAAGAGCCGCCCTCTATCGCTAACGTATGCTTAAATACTCCAGTGATGCCAATCCTCCTGCTGCTTATCGAGACCGCCTAACCATTCCGAGGTAACGCGAATCGCTTCCTCCTGATGGCTGCGCGCGGAGTACGTATGATTCGCTTGAAAAATAATTTCCTTATCGCATAAGCCTTCGCTGCGTGTCCAGAACACCTTCTGGTAGAGGAAGCTGTAGTCTACCGGAATCAACTCGTCGCTCGTGCCGTGCACAAGCAGCACCTCTCCCCCAAATCTCGTAGCCGCTTGAAACGGCTGATGCTGAAGCAGGGATTCGAAGAATACAGGCTGCAGCGTATACCCTTGATAATCAGAACTGCCTGCTGTAACGGCGGTATCATAGCTGCTGCGTCCCACGATACGTACGATGTCATTAAACGGATAGGCTACCGGGGACCAAAGCACCAGCCGCTTCGCCCGCTTATCCTTAACGGCGGTCATAATCGCTACCGCACCGCCAAGACTATGGCCGAGCAGCACGATCCGGCGCGGATCGACGCAGTCCATGCTTGCCACGTAATCAATTGCGGTTCTGGTCTGATCGACCATCGAATCGAACCCGAGAGCGCCGTAATCTCCGCTGCTCTCTCCGCAGCCGCCGTAATCAAAGCGCAGAACGTAAGAGCCTTGCGCTGCAAGCGCGCGAGCCGTCTTCACGAACAGGCGGTCAACTCCGATGCGGGAGCCGATGAAGCCATGGCATATGATGATCGCTTGTCTTTTCTCTGAATCCGTCTTATTTCCGCCTGTGGGGTAATGAAGCGTTGCCGCAAGCTCAAGCTCGTTATGCCGCAGCGTCAAGTGCTTTTCCATCCCGATAACCTCCTGCTTGTTTATATATAATAATTCCTACCTGTATAGTATGATTTAACAATAAAACCATAATAGCATCCCTGCTCCGAACCTGTCAATCACGCATTTAAAATATAACCGCCCCACTTACGATGCAGCGAATTGGGACATACTATGCATAGGATTGGCAATATAGCAGGTTTAGGAGGTGCAAAACCATGCCGTTATGGATTGCATGGATGAAAGAGAATTGGCTTTCCCTATTGCTTATCCTAGGGATCGTCATTGCAATTGCTTATGTGATTGCCAAGCGCAAACTGCTTTTCTATAAAGAATGACGACCCGGGCGCGCTAATGTCAGAGGCTGGATCTACTCCTCATGCATGAGCGGCACCCGAATCGTCACGATCGTTCCGGCTCCACGCTCGCTGTCAATCGTAAGCTGACCGCCGTGGAGCTCAATTATTTCCTTGCAGATGGCAAGTCCAAGCCCGGAACCGCCTTGGCCTGTGCTCGCCTTATAAAACTTTTCCGTAACATGCGGCAAATCTTCTTCTTCGATCCCGCAGCCGGTATCCGATACGGTGAGCATTGCGACATCCTTCTCCGTCTTCGTAACCACGCGTATCGTACCGCCCGCCGGCGTAAATTTGAGCGCATTGTCGATTAAATTAATGATCACCTGCTTCAAACGGTTCGCATCTCCCCGCACGGTAATCGGGCTCTTCCCGTAGGTGGCAAGAATCCGTACGCGCGTATGCTCCTCACGCACCGCGAGCTGGTTGACCGTCTCCTTTACCGGACCGTTGAAATCGAGCACTTCGCTGTGCAGCTCCATCGTCCGCGCCGACAGCTTCGAGAAATCAAGCAGATCCTCGACAAGACCCGATAAACGCTCCGTTTCCCTGCTTATAATGGATAAACCCAGCTTAACCTCTTCGTCATCCTCGGTAGGCTCGCTTTCCTTCAACGTCTCGCTCCATCCCTTTATCGACGTTAAAGGCGTGCGCAGCTCATGGGAAATGGACGATATAAAATCATCTTTCAGCTTCTCGCGCCTGCTGAGCTCCATGACCATGACGTTAAACGTTTCCGCCAGCTGTCCGATTTCATCATCATTGCGGTGAATGGCGCGGCGAGTCCAATCTCCCTCCGCCATATAGCGAGCCGCCCTTGTAAGCTCGCGGATCGGCTTCACGATCCGCTGGGCCAGAAACAAGCTTAACCCAAGAAACAGCAGCACAACGCCGATACCGACTACCGCCGCCATACGGATAAGCAGGCTTACCATCGCATCCACCTGTCCAAGCGAGGCCGAGTAACGAAGCATCGACACGACGCGCGTTTCATTCCATAGCGGAATGGTCACGGACATCACGCGTTCGCCATAATACGGATCGACGCCTCTCCAGCTTCCCGTCGTACCTGCGATAGCGGATTTCACGTCGGACGTGGTATAACGGATATCCGGCGCGAAGCCGTCGGAGTCAATGCGGATTTGGCCTGTGCTGTCCAGCAGTTGGAGCCTCGTTCCGCTCTCCACCATGTATTGCAGCATATAATCGCCTTGATCCTGTACCGTAAGGGAGGAGAGGGACCGGCTGTGCAGCGTCAGCGCGGTTTCCGCTCTTTGCTTAACCGAGCTTTGCGCGCTACCGTAATAGTAATTCCACATCAATGCGGCAAACACGCCGCCGAGTACGCTGACGACAAGCACGATAAGCAGCAAATAGCTCCATACCATGCGCGTTTGTACGCTTTTCATTCGTCGACGCCCCGCTTCCAGCGATAGCCGTAGCCCCATACCGTTTCAATAAAAGCCGGATCGGACGGGTTATTCTCGATTTTTTGGCGGATTCTCCGTATGTTGACGTCAACCACCTTGAGATCGCCGACGTAGTATCTGCCCCATACCTCTGTCAAAATATGATCGCGGCTGACGCTCTCGCCTACCCGTTCCATCAGCAGTCTGACCAGCGTCCATTCCGTCGGCGTCAAAATAATTTCCCGGTCGCGTTTCCACAGCTTGCGCTCCGACACGGAAAGCCGAAACGGCCGAACGATCAGCTCAGGATGCATACCCGCATAGGGAAATGCCGGTTGCGCTTGCTGCTGTGCAGGAGGGATGGCTGCCACGCCGGATGCAGCGGCTTCTTCTACAGCCGCGGCAGCAGCGCGTTCTTCTGCCCGGCTCTCGGCGGCTGCGCCAGCCTCATGCTCATGCTCCGCCGCCTGCTCCTGTACTTGCTCTTGCTCCGCCGTAACCGGCGTCATACGCCTATAAAGCGATTTAATGCGCGCAATAAGCTCGCCCGGACTGAAGGGCTTCTGCACATAATCGTCTGCGCCAAGCTCCAGCCCGTGTATTTTATCTTCTTCCTGCGATTTTGCCGTCAGCATGATGATGCCCATTCGCGGATAACGGGCGCGCAGCTGCTCGCATACCTCGAATCCGCTGATCGTTGGCAGCATAACGTCAAGCAGCGCAATGTCGATCGGTCCTTCCGTTTCTGCGAGAGCCAACGCAGCTTCTCCCGTTTCTGCTTCCAGGACCTCCATTTCATTGCGCTTCAGATTAATGCGGACGAAGCCGCGGATGGACTCCTCGTCCTCCAACAATAATATACGCATAGCTCAGGACACCCGCTTTTCTATCTTAATCGTTACGAATGGCGAGAGAAGAGGCAAACTCCGCTTCCACACCAACCATTTCGCTAAACGCTTGACGCTCTGCTGCCGGCCAATCCGCCGGAGCTTCCTTAACGAACGAAACCGCAAAAATATTGCCGCTGTCCGTTATGAGCTGCCGGTAGGACTTTCCTTGCTGCTTCCACTCCGTCTCTACGCTTCCCCACTGCTTCAGCGGCACTGCGTATAGAACGGCCAGCTCGGATGTCATGTCCAACTGCTCATTCCAGTAGTCGATTGCAACGAAGGCATGAGGTTCATCCGAGCTATGCAGCGTATATCGTCCCATCCATTGCTCCGGGATCCGAAGCTGTATGCCATAGCGGTAATCCGTAAATTCCTCCGTGATTTTTTCAAAGCCCTCTTTGCCGTCCCACTGCATCCATTCGTTCAGCCATTTGGAATCGGCGTAGGCGATATCCCGATACCCCGGCGCCTCCTTAGCCCATGGGAGCTCCAAGATCCCATCCGCATTAATATCCTTGCTCATCGTCGGCGTGCCGTTCAAGCCCTCTTGGCCTTCGAGTCCCGTCGGAAAAACGAGCCGCAGCCTATTTCTCTCCCATACATACATTGCCGTATAGGTGCTGTGGGCTCCGGTCGACGCCTCCAAAATAATTCCTCTATGGCGGGGTGATATTCGTCCAATGTTTAAACGGTCATATTGGTTAACGTCATTATACAGCTTCTCCGTGTAGAGCTCCCGCATGCCTCCGTTCTTCCAATTGTAGAGCGTTAAATGATATTCAGGCATCGCCATTTCCTGCGTGGTTCCGATCTCCGAGAGGATCGCAAGCTCCAGCCGTCCATCCTCATTGATATCGCCCGTATCCCCGTATGTGTAAGGCAGCGTCTCCACAGGCTGCAGGATGAGCTTCCCCGTATCATTGCGTACGGGCTTCGTATTAAACGAATAGATCTCCAGCACATTCGGGCTGTCGAAAGCGCCGATCCATCCGATCATAATTTCCATCCGGCCGTCCTTGTCGAGATCCTCGATCTTCAGCCAATCCATTAGTCTCGCCAGCGGCTGCTGCACAAGCACCCAAGGCTTCCATTCGGGCGCTGTATATTTAAACACCATTAACTCCGGTGAGCTGTATTCATTGTAATAAGAAACAACGGCCTCTTTCGCACCGTCTCCGTCCACGTCCATTAGACGAATCGCTTCCATATGGTCCTCTCGAAGAGGGAGCGTGAGCTTGCTGTAAGCCGGCAAATTCTTCTCGATGGCCTGTACGATCGCCTGCTTTTCCGGCGCGATCGCCGGCTTCTGCAAGAGATCCGCGGGCGCGGCTGTATAACGACAGCCTGTAGCCAAGCATAGGAGGATTAGAATGCCGCATGGCAGAATGCCCCGCCGCATGATTTGTCCGCGTCTATGCTTGGCTCTTGTATAACTTCCGTTATCCAACTTTACAGCCTCCTCGTACCTGTACCTCAGTTAAACTTAAACGATTTGATCGGCAGTAACCAATGTATAACCCATTTCCACTAAATCATCAATAATGCCGGGTAACGCTTGCACCGTGTTTTTAATGTTTTTGCCGCCAAAAGAATGCATTAATATTATACCATCCGGCTTTGCCTCGTCCTTAATCATTTTGCTCATATTCGCAGCCGACGTCCCCGCCCAATCGCGCGTATCGATGTTCCAGCCCACTAATTCGCGGCTGTTCGCTTTCAGTACAACCTTAAGCGTATCCGATACTGCGCCATACGGGGCCCGGACCATGACCGGCGTAAAGCCGACTGTTTTTTTGATCACGGCATCGGAGGCTTTGATCTCCTCGATCAACTGCCGTTTATTCAGCTTAGATAAATCTTTGTGGCTGTAAGTATGATTGCCGATCGCATGGCCTTCCTCCGCGATACGCTGGAGCACTTCCGGATTTTTCTTTACCTGCTGTCCGACGACAAAAAAGGTTGCTTTTACTTCTTTTTCCTTCAGGATGTCCAAAATATCATTCGTATAACGTTGGTCCGGGCCGTCGTCAAACGTCAAGGCAATGTATTTCTCGCCTTTGCCGGGCTTTACAGTCGGAGCAGCTTTATCAGGCTTATCAAGTATCAATTCCGCTGCGGTAGCCGGCTTGCTCGTCGCCGGGACATCCGGCTTCGCCGTGGGCTGCGCGTCCGGTTTACCCGTGGCCGCTGCATCCGGCTGAGGAGTCGGCGTTGTTTCCGGCTTCTCCGTTGCCTGCGCGTCCGGCTTGTCTGTGGCGCCAGTATCCGGCTGCTCAGTCACTACAGCTTCTGAATCGTCCGGCGCACCAGCATCCGGCTCGTCTGTGACGCCCGTATCCGGTTGCTCTGTTGCTGCCGGATCCGGCTTGCCAAATGCGCTGCCTTCCGTCTGCGTCTTCGGCGGCTTACCCGCCAAATTGCCGTGGTTAGCATCGCCTCCGGCATTCCCGGCATTGCCGATGATGACAACATCCTCCTCGCCGCTTAAGCCGTTTGAGCCGCTTGCCGCTTTCGGGCCTGTCCAAGCGCTGCCTGTGGTCTCGGCAGGCTGCTTATCGCCTGGCATGAGCAAGCTTAACGTCTGATTGGATGAACATCCGCTCAGCCACGCCATTACTACAGCCAGCAGCATCCAAACGAACAACTTTCGTCCATGCCGCTTTGCTTTTTCCATTTCAATCACCTTCTATCCCTCTCTGATAGATTCATTGTAACGCTGTACCCTATTGATAGAGTTACAAATTAGTAACATCTTTCGAGCGGATTTGACAGAAATGGCGTATTCAGCCAGACACAAAAAAAAGGGCCAGACCGCTTTTTGCTGTCTGACCTTGCACGCAAAAAAAATGACCAGCGCTGCTATAAGTAAGCGTCGCCGGTCATTGGATTTACATTCACTATTTAACTTAAACCAGTGCTTTAGCCGCAATATCCGTGCGGTTTTGCTTGCCTTCAAAGTCGATGACGCTAACCGCTTCGTATGCGCGGGCACGGGCCTCGGCAATGTCGCGGCCTCGGCCGACGATGCCAAGCACGCGTCCGCCGTTCGTTACGAACTGTCCGTCCTTCTCGGCTGTACCGGCATGGAATACCAATGCGCCCTGTGCTTCCGCTTCAGCTAGACCGCTGATGACACGGCCTTTCGGATAAGAAGCCGGATAACCTTCCGATGCAACGACCACGCAAACCGCTGCTTCGTC